>CAMLTY010000013.1 GCA_946486465.1 uncultured Mycoplasmatota bacterium | reverse complement strand
TTCAAGCTGAACTTGAAGAAATCTCTGAAAAACAAGTAGATAACCCAATCTTCATCATGATGCACTCAAAAGCACGTGGTAGTATTTCTCAGTTTACTCAAGTTGCAGGTATGCGTGGACTAATGCAAAAACCAAATGGAGACCCAATTGAAATACCAGTAACATCAAACTTTAAAGAGGGACTATCCGTATCAGAATTCTTCTTATCAACTCACTCAGCTAGAAAAGGTAGTGCCGATACAGCTTTAAAAACAGCAGATTCTGGTTACTTAACTCGTCGTTTAGTTGATGTATCTCAAGATATCATCGTAAAAGAAGAAGATTGTGGTACAGAACAAGGACTAGTTGTTCGTGACTTTGTTAATGAAAAAACAGGTGCTGTTATTGAAAGCTTATATGACCGTATTGTAGGAAGATTTGCTAGTAAGAAAGTAATTAATCCTGAAACTAAAGAAGTAATTGTTGATAAAGATGAATATATTACTGAAGCGCTTGCAGATAAAATAGTTGCAGCAGGAATAAAAGAAGTTGAAATTCGGTCAATTCTAACATGTAATACTGAAAAAGGTGTATGCCGTAAATGTTATGGTAAAAACCTTGCTACAGGAAGCATTGTTGAAATTGGTGAAGCAGTTGGAGTTATGGCTGCCCAATCAATCGGTGAACCTGGTACTCAGTTAACAATGCGTACCTTCCATACAGGAGGAGTTGCCGGTGGTGAAGATATTACTCAAGGTCTTCCACGTGTTCAAGAGTTATTCGAAGCACGTAACCCTAAAGGTAAAGCAACTATCGCTGAAATTGATGGTAAAGTTACTAAGATTGCTGAAGACCATGGTAAATACAAGATTAGTATTACTAACAAAGTTGAAACTAAAGAACATACAACTAACTATGGTGCAAAACTTTGTGTAGAAAAAGGTGATATAGTATCTTGCGGTGATAAATTAACAGAAGGAGCTATCTCACCTAAAGAATTACTTGATGTAACAGATCCAATTACAACTCAAGAATATATCTTAAAAGAAGTACAAAATACTTATCGTTCTCAAGGTGTTGATATCGCCGATAAACATATTGAAATTATCGCTCGTCGTATGATATCTAAGATTAGAATCGTTGAAGGTGGAGATACTAAGTTCTTACCTGGTTCTCTAGTTAACTTTAGAGAGTTCACAGAAGGAAATAAAGAAGTAATAATCAGTGGCAAACGTCCTGCTACAGGTCGTCCAGTATTACTTGGAATTACTAAAGCCTCTCTTGAAACAGATTCATTCTTATCAGCAGCATCATTCCAAGAAACAACAAGAATATTAACAGATGCCGCAATTCATGGTAAATTAGATCATCTTGAAGGCTTAAAAGAAAATGTTCTAATTGGTAAATTAATACCTGCTGGAACTGGTCTTAAAAAATACCGTGATGTAGAGTATAGCTTAGAAGATGAGTTCGCTGATGAAGAACCATTAGAAAAACTTGAAGACGAATTTATGGAATAGTGTCAAATTTTATAAACACTATTCCTTTTTTTTGTTACATTTGTTACAATAATAAAAGAAGGGATTGGTTAAAATGCGTATAGGTGTTGATTTAGATGGCGTATTAAATGATGTAGCAGAGTGGCATTTTGCCTGTGGATCTAAGTTTTGTTTAGAACAAAATATCAATAGAGGATTTAATCCTAAAGGTTATTATATGGAAGAACAGTTTCACTTAACAAGTGAAGAAAACATAGAGTTTTGGAGACAATACATCTTTGATTTATTAATCGCTATTCCTGTAAGACCCTATGCCAGTGAAGTTATTCATAAACTACGAAAAGATGGACATAAAATCATAATATTATCAGCACGAGATAATCAGTACTTAACTCATCAATATAGTGGCATGATAGATTACTATGTTAAAGCTTGGCTTGATAAATATAATATTGAATATGATGAGATAGTAATTAATACAAGTAACAAAAGAGAAAAATGTTTAAGTATTGGCCTTGATTTAATGATAGAAGATAAAGCTAGCAATGTTGATGATATCTCTAAGATTATTCCTGTTATGGTATTTGATGCTCCATATAACCAGGAATGTACAGGTAAAAATGTTATCAGAGTATACTCTTGGTATCAAATATATCAAGAAATTATCAATAAATTCGCTGCTGTGGAAATAATTTAATAAGAAGGTGATAAAATGGGTAAACTAAATAATAGAGGTTTTGGTATGAGTACAATGCTAATATTTATAGGAATATTTGTCGTTGTCCTTATCGCTGTTATGGTTTTAGCCTATAATAATGGAATAGAAAAAGATTCTCCTGTAAAAACAGTGGAGAAAGAAGATGGTATGTTTGTACCAAGAGACGAAGAGGAGGAAGAATAATGAAAAAAGTTGCAATTAACGGGTTTGGAAGAATAGGAAGATTAGCATTTAGATTACTAGATAATGATCCAGAAATGGAAGTAGTGGCTATTAATGATTTAACAGATGCAGAACAACTTGCTTATTTACTTAAATATGATACATCACATAGAAGATATAGAGCTGATGAAATATCTTTTGAAGGAGATAATATCGTAGTAGGAGATAAGAAGATTAAAGTCTATGCTGAAACAGATCCTAATCTATTACCATGGAAAGATTTAGATATTGATATCGTTCTAGAATGTACTGGTAAGTTCACAAGTGAAGAGAAAGCTATGGCCCATATCAATGCTGGTGCTAAAAAGGTAATTATTTCTGCTCCTGCTAAAGGAGATGTTAAAACTATTGTCTATAATGTTAATCATGATATTTTAGATGGAAGTGAGAAAATAATATCAGCAGCTAGTTGTACTACTAACTGTCTAGCACCTGTTCTAAAAGTATTAGATGATAACTTTGGTATTAAACAAGGATATATGACTACAGTACATGCTTATACAAATGACCAAGCTACCCTTGATGTTGCTCATAAAAAAGGAATCTATGCTCGTCGTGGTAGAGCAAGTGCTGCTAATATTGTTCCAGCATCAACTGGAGCAGCCTCAGCTATTGGTAAAGTACTACCTAACCTTGAAGGAAGAATGGAAGGTACTGCTATGAGAGTTCCTGTAACTACAGGTTCAGTTGTTGACTTAGTATTAAAGCTTAATAAAAATACAACTGTAGAAGAAATAAATGAAACCCTTAAAAATAATACTAATGAAACTTTAGGATATACAACTGACCCTATTGTTTCAAGTGATACAATTGGTATGCACTATGGTAGTTTAGTTGATAGTCTACTAACATCAATTAGTGAAGTAGATGGAGAACAACTAGTTAAAGTAGTAGCATGGTATGATAATGAAATGAGTTATACTGCCCAATATGTAAGAGTAGCGAAATACGTTGCTAATCTATAAGAGCTTTAGGCTCTTTTTAGTTTTAATAATAGGAGTAATTTTAGATGAATAGTAATGAAACTTATAATAAATTTATTAATGAGACTTTATCTGTTGATGAAATGAAAAAATACGTAGATATTTTAAGTGAAGACGAAAGCCTTGATAATGAGAAGTTTGTTCAAGTTGGTGATAAGGGTAATTGGCACTATGAAGCCTTAATCTTAACAAAAAGAGGATACCCTAAAATTGCCGATATAATACCTAAGCTCTTTATATGGCTACAAGATATGAATTGGCCAGGTGCTGAGGAAATCTGGAAAATGCTATCAACTTTACCTCGTGATATATTAATAGAAAACTTTGAACAAGCGATAGGTAAAGCAGTAGAAGAAAATGATTATGGCTGGATGTATTGGTTATACGCTTTTGCTAACGAAAACAATATAAAGGCAACAGATTTAAAGAATAAAACATTATATTCAACTATAAAAGAAAAACGTTTATAAAATGGGATTTTCGAAAAAAATATGCTTTTATATTTTGGAAGACTAAACTAATAAGAATTAACAATAGAAGATTCACTAGATTCAAAATTTAAAAAAGTTAATCCAGAAGATGAAAGCCATTATTATCTTGCAATAATTACTAAAAAAAATAGATAAAGATAATTACAAAATATATATAAACGGTGAAAAAATAACTCCATTTATAAGTGTACTTGAGTTTTTATTAAGTAATTAATTAAAAGACTGGTTTGACTTTTGATAGGAACCGTCTTTTTATATTACAAAAATGTTATAGCAACAATATTGAAAAAATATAAGAAAAATACTACAATATTACTAGGAGGATTATATATATGAAAAAAACTGTTAAAGATTTAAATATTGATAATAAAAAAGTAATAATTAGATGTGATTTTAATGTTCCAATAAAAGATGGTAAGATTACTGATGATACAAGAATAGTGAAAAGCTTACCTACTATTAAATACTGTTTAGAACATAATGCTAAAATAATTTTAATGTCACACTTAGGACGTGTAAAATCTGAAGAAGATAAAGTTAAAAATGACCTTAGTGTTGTTGCCACTAGACTTAGTGAACTTTTAGATAAAAAAGTAACTTTTGTAAACTCTACAAGAGGAGAAGAGTTAGAACAAGCTGTCGCTAATATGAATGATGGAGATATTATTCTAATGCAAAATACACGTTATGAAGATTTAGATGGTAAAAAAGAAAGTGGTTGTGATATGGAACTTGCTAAATATTGGGCCAGTTTAGGAGACATCTTTATTAATGATGCTTTTGGTACTCTTCACCGTGCTCATACTTCAAATGTTGGTATAAGTACCTATCTACCTAGTTGTGTCGGACTACTTGTGGAAAAAGAATTAGATGCTTTATCTTATCTTTTTAATCCTGATAGACCATTTATGATAATATTAGGAGGTGCTAAAGTAAGTGATAAGATAGGATTACTTCAAAACTTACTACCTAAATGTGATAAAATTCTAATCGGCGGAGGTATGGCTTTCACTTTATTAAAAGCAGAAGGCTATAATATTGGTAACTCTCTATTAGATGAAGAAACTCTTGACTTCTGTAAAAAAATATTAAAAGAAAATGAAGATAAAATAATATTACCAGTAGATGTTGTTTGTAATGATAAATATGAGGATACCAAAGGTACTATTAAAGATATAACTGAACTAACTGATAATGAGATAGGCTTAGATATTGGTCCTAATACTGTTAATATCTTTAAGAATAATTTAAGTAATGCCAAAACAGTTATGTGGAATGGACCTCTTGGTGTTTATGAATTTAAAAATTATGTTAAAGGTACAGATGATGTTTTAACTTACTTAACAGAAATAAATGCTAAAACCGTTCTTGGCGGAGGAGATATTGTCGCTGCTGCTACCGCTTGTAACGTAACAGATAAACTATATCATATTTCAACAGGTGGAGGAGCAACTCTAGAATATCTTGAAGGTAAAGAACTACCAGGACTAAAAAATATCCCTGAAAAATAAAATATTACTAAAGGAGGAAACTTTATGAGAATAGGTCTATTTACAGATTCTTATGTACCATCTGTTAATGGAGTAATAACAAGTGTTGAAACCTTAAAAAAAGCTCTTGAACAAAAAGGTCATACAGTCTACATAGTTACAGTAGGACAGGATAGTAAGACCTATGACTATAATGAAAAAGAAAGAATACTAAAAATTCCCGGTATTCCTTTAGGAATTTATGATTATAGAATGTCTAGTATTTATCCTTTAAAAGTAATTAATCTAATTAAATCTTGGGACTTAAATTTAATTCATTCTCACACTGAACTTAGTATGGGAATATTTGCAAGACTATTCGCTAAACAATATAATATTCCTTTAGTACATACCTATCATACTATGTATAAAGATTATACTTGGTATGTTTCAAGAAATATTAAATTCTTTGATATGGGATGTAAAAAAGCCGTTGAATATATAAGTAAATTCTATTGTGATAACACAGCAGATGCTTTTATAGTTCCCACTGTAAAGACATACCATTTGTTTAGAGATGAATATCATTATGACAAAGATATATATATAGTACCTACAGGATTAGATGCTTCAAGGTTTTATAAAGAAAATAGTGACAAACTAAAAGTAACTCGCTTAAGACGTTATTTAGGATATAAAAGAAAAGACTTTGTCATGTTATTTGTGGGAAGACTTGCTCAAGAGAAAAATGTTACTTTTCTTTTTGATATTATAGAAAAGACTAAAAATAAGAATATCAAACTATTAGTAGTAGGCTATGGTCCAGATGAAGAGAATTATAAAAAAGAAGTTAAAGAAAGAGGACTTGAAGATAGAATAAAGTTTACAGGTAAAGTTGCTTGGATAGATATGCCAAACTATTATCATGTCTCTAATGCTTTTATAACAGCATCTACTACAGAAACACAGGGGTTAACAGTAATAGAAGCCTTAGCAGCATCCTTACCAGTAATATGTATTGATGATGATGCCTTTAAGAGTGCAGTTGTTGATAACTTTAATGGCCGTATCTTTAAAGATGAAAAAGAATGCTTAGAAATAGTAGAAGAGTTATCTACTAATAAATTAGAATTAGAAAATTTAACTGATAAGGCGGAAGGCTCAGTTAAGAAATATTCTTTATCAAGCTTCGCAGATAGTGTTTTAGAAGTTTATAAAGTAGCGATTACTAAACATAATAAAAAACAATCTTTATCCACAAGACTTGTGGAAAAACTTAAAAACAAATGGAAGGATGGAAAGAAAAATGATAGTAGCCTTAAATCACAAGAGTAATTTTACAAAAGATGAATTATTAAAGTATTTAGAAGATTATAAAAACTTAAATACCTATAGTCATGAAATGATTTTAATACCTAGTATTTGTTACTTACCATTAATACCTAATAACATAACATTTGCATCACAAGATGTAAGTAGTAAAGAAATGGGAGCATATACAGGAGAAGTTACTGCTAAAGCCATTAAGTCATTAGGTGCAGTTTATACTTTAATTAATCATAGTGAAAGAACTACTAAGATGCATGAAAATCTTGATATAAGTAAACAAAAGTTAGAACAAGCTTTCTCTAACGATTTAATACCAATTATTTGTATTGGTGATACTTTAGAAGAACATAATAGTGGTACTTATGTAGATAAAATAAAAAAAGATATGGACTATCTATTAAGTGATATAGATAAATCTAAAGATTGTATCATAGCCTATGAACCTATATTTGCTATTGGAACAGGTATTGTTCCCACAAATCTAGATATTGAAAAAGTAACTACTATGTTAAAAGAAACATATCATAAGAAAGTGTTATACGGTGGTAGTGCTAATGAAAATAATATTGAAGAATTAAAACAAGTTAAAGATATAGATGGCTTTCTATTAGGAGGAATATCTTTAAAACTTTCTTCTTTACAAGAGTTTCTTGATAAGTTACAATAGTAAGCTAAGGAAGTGATATTATGCCAAATTTAGAAGAATTAATAGCAATGAGAAATGAAGCTATCAAACAACAAGAACAGTATTTAGAAGAGATAGAAAAATATATAAAAGAATTTAGTATTACTTATTATAACGACTATATTAATAAAAGCCTATCTACCGATGCTAAAGAACATACAATGTTTGATATTGCAGTTACCTTTAATGATGAAAAAGATTACATCAAGCATCTCAGTGTTAGTAACGAATTATTAAGATGGGCTAAGGAAATTACAGATGGTAAAATTGATCCTAATCTTTTATTTAAATATGCAAACCTTGGAGATGGTCAAGTTAATTACATAATAGCAGTGCGTGCCCTAGATTGTGATGAAGAAAATCCACATTATACGTTTATACGGCCTTCATACATAAAGGAATTAGCAGAAAAAGATAATTTAGTTTTCGAAGTGGCAGACTATGATGGTGTAGATAATGAAGAAAAAGTATATACTGTTAGTGCTACAGTACCGAAAATAGATTTAGACAAACAAAAAGTTTTATCTATTAAAGATTAAAACTTTTTTCTTTTTCGACAAAATCTTTCTTTTTTTACTCTATCAAATTTTTCTTATCTGTTATATAATTAAGATGCGTGGTAGTATATGGAAGGAGAGAAAATGAAAAAGACCAACGTATTAATGATTGATGATAATATTGAACTAGTTAAAATGGTGAAGGAGTACTTTAAAGATAATAAAGAAATAGAAGTTACTTTAACTGCGAATGATGGAGTAGAAGGATTAAACCTAATAGAAAATAATCAAGAGGATTATGATGTAATTGTTCTTGACCTAATTATGCCTAATAAAGATGGTATGAGTGTTCTAAAAGATATGAAAGAAAAAAGACTAGATAAGAAAGTAATAGTATTAACTTCATTTAATACTCAAGAAGTTATAAGAGAAGCAAGTGAATTAGGTATTAGTTACTTTATATTGAAACCTTTTGAATTAACTGAACTTGAAAAGAGAATATTAGAGTGTAGTAGTAAGAACGATTATGATAAGAAAACTATTGATATGAAATATAATAACTTACAAGTATCAATAACAAAGATATTACATGAATTAGGTGTACCATCTCATATTAAAGGTTATCAATATATAAGAGAAGGTATAACAGTCCTTTATGAGCATCCTGAAGTAATAGGTGGAATTACTAAAGAACTATATCCTGATATAGCAGAAAAATTTGATACAACAGTCTCTCGAGTAGAACGTGCTATAAGACATGCCATTGAAGTAAGTTGGAATAGAGGTAATTGGCAGTTAATGGAAGATATCTTTGGACATAGTGTTGATATTGATAAAGCTAAACCAACTAATTCAGAATTTATTGTCACAGTCGCAGATAAACTTCGTCTTGAATTTCATCAAGATGCAATTAGGCAGTAATTAACTATTAAGACGAGCAGTAGTAGTCTTTTTATTTTTGCAAAAATATTGACTAAACAAGAGAATAAATATATACTTATATTAGAAGATGTGGGAGGTGACTACACTAAATGGAACGAAAAATTAATAAATTCTTATTGAAATGGAAAACAGATTTAATAAGAAAGCCTTTATTAATAATTGGAACAAGACAAGTAGGTAAAACTTATACAGCAATAGACTTTGGTAAACAAAACTATCAACATGTCGCTTACTTTAATACTGACCATAATACTATTTTGAAAGACTTATTTAAAAAAGAAAGATCTATTACAAGACTAGCAGAAGCCCTAAGTATAATATCAGAAGTTCCTATTGTTAAAAATGATACCTTAATAATCTTTGATAATGTTACAGATGAAGAGATAATTAAAGGGATAAAACTATTTGGTTATGATAAAAATGATTATCATGTTATCGCTATTACATCAAGTAGAGATTCTCTATTAAAGTTTAGAGGAGAAGAATTCCAATATAAGATAATGACAGAAATGGACTATGAAGAATTTTTATGGGCTATTGGAGAAAAAGAAGTAGCAGAGAAAATAAGATATGCTTATGATAATCATAGAAGTTGTAGTGTTCATACTAAAGCTTTAGATTTCTTTTATGGCTATTTAATAACAGGAGGACTTCCTGAAGTAGTAGATGCCTTTGCTACTAAAAAACATTATGGATATCTTGATAGTATTAAAGAAAGAGTCTTTGATATAAATAAAAGTGAACTATTAAATAGTAAAAACTTAATAGATATAGAACGTGGTATCGAAGTAATGGAAAGTATTCCTAAACAACTAGAAAAAGATAATAAAAAGTTTCAATATGGTGTTTTGGGCTATGGAAGAAGAGCTAAAGAGTATGAGAACTCAATTAACTTTTTAGTAACTAACCAATTAGTCTATCGTTCATATAAAATAAGAGTAGCAAAGTCTCCTTTATCTAGTTGTAGAGAACTTGATAGTTTTAAACTATATCTACCAGATGATGGACTTTTAAGTATGAGATATAACTTAACTAAAGATAGACTAAGAGTAGATGATAATATTAAACAAGCCTTATATGAAAATCATATCGCTCATACTTTGGTAGAAGCAGGTTATTCCCTATACTATTATCAGTCAGAAGGAAAAGCAGAAGTTAACTTTGTTATTCAAAATAGGATGGGTAAGATTATTCCTATAGAACTTGCTACTAAACAAGGTTCTAAAGTAAAGAGTCTATCAGTCTTTATGAAAAAATATATTGTAACAGAGGCCTATCGTATTACAGAAAATAACTTTTCAACAAAGAAAAATGTTAGGTACTTACCTATATATGCTATATTCTGTTTAAATGAACAATTATACTAGGAGAGTGAAATATGAAAAAAGTATTATTAACAATAATAGATGGTTTTGGATATAGAGAAGAAAAGAAAGGTAATGCTATAATCACAGCTCACCCCGAAAATATTATAAATCTATGGAAGGAATATCCTCATACTACTTTGGATGCTAGTGGTGAAGCAGTAGGACTTCCTGCTGGACAAATGGGTAATAGTGAAGTAGGACATTTAAATATAGGAGCAGGACGTGTTGTAGACCAACCTCTTATGCAAATTAATCATGCTATAGAAGATGGTAGTTTCTTTAAAAATGAAGCCTTACTAGGCATAATTAATCACTGTAAAGAAAATAATTCATCTCTACATTTATTTGGACTATTAAGTGATGGAGGAGTTCATTCTCATATTAATCACTTCTTTGCAATGTTAGACTTATGTAAAAAAGAAAACTTTCATAATGTCTATGTTCATGCATTTCTTGATGGTAGAGATACCCTTCCAGATGTCGCTCTTACCTTCCTAGATTCTCTAACTAATAAGCTTAATGAACTAGGCTTTGGTAAACTAGCAGATATTTCTGGAAGATATTATTCTATGGATAGAGAAAGAATGTGGAATGTTACTAAGAAGTATTATGACTTATTAGTACATGGAGATGGACCAAAAATAGATTCATATAAAGATTATATTGAAGACTCTTATAAACAAAATATTATGGATGAATTCATTGTTCCTGCTAAATTAATAGATGATGGAACTCTTAAAGAAAATGATGGTATGGTAATGCTTAACTTTAGACCAGATCGTATTACTCAAACCTTCACGGCTCTTACTAATAAAGACTTTAAAGAGTTCCCAAGAGTAGATTTTAAAAATGTAAAACTAGTTACTATGATGACTCCAGAACATACAGTTATCGCTACACCTGCTTTTCCTCCAATGCATCTAACTAATACATTAGGAGAATATGCGGCATCAAAGGGGTTAAAAATATTAAGAATAGCAGAAGCTAGTAAATATCCACATGTTACATACTTCTTTGATGGAGGAGAAGAAAAAGATATTCCTAATACAGATAAAATAATTGTTCCAAGAAAAGATGTAGCAACTTATGATATGTATCCTGCTATGAGTGCTTATGAAGTAACAGATAAATTAATAGAAGTTATGGATAAATACGATTTAATCATTCTAAACTTTGCAAACTGTGATATGGTAGGACATACTGGTAAATTTGATAAAGTTGTAGAAGCTGTAAAAGCCGTTAATGAAAATATTGGAAGACTTTATAAAGCAAGTAAGGAGAAAGACTTTACAATGTTCATAACAGCAGATCATGGTAATTCTGAAATTATGGAAGACGAAAAAGGTGAAGTTATAACTGCACACACTACAAGTCCTGTTCCATTTATTATTACAGACCATAATATCAAAGAAATAAAAACAGGTAAATTAGGAGATATCGCTCCCACAATATTAAAATATATGGATATAGAAAAACCAGAAGAAATGACTGGTAATAACTTGATTTAGACAGTTAAATAAGCTATCCTATAAGTAGGAGGGTTTAATTATGACTGATGAAGAATTAAAATTAAAAAAACAAGAATATGCCGAATTAGTTCAAAGTAGAATCGCAATAATTATAAAAAGAGATGAACTGCTTGAAAATGAATTTGTAAAAGAATTTGTTGATACAGATAATAAACTTAATGCTACTAATAAAAAATGGCGTAGTTTATATGAGGAAATAATTGCTGCTGAACAGGAAAGATGTCCTCATCCTGCCTGGTATTTTTTAGGATATACTGAAGATACATATGAAGGAAAGGTTTATTGGACTTGTGAATGTGTAGCATGTAGAAAAAGATTAGAAGATGTTCGTAGTAGAAATTATCCAGGTGATAGAGTTATATGGAAAGACTGTGGATTTGCTAAACCAACTAGAAGCGATATGTCATATAGAGAAGTAGCAGAAAAATGGGTTAAATTCTTGGAAGATTTTCCACAAGAAGATAAATCTATTGAAGAAAAAGGAAGAACATTTACTAAAATGATGAATCCTAATAGAGTAAAGTAACCAGCAATGGTTATTTTTCTTTTTTATCATATTGACAAAATAAATTACTGTAATTATTATAAATATCAAAAAGGAGTAATAATTATATGAGAGAAAAAGACAATAGCAGAATTTATATAAAATATAAAGACAAAAAACGAGTTCAAAAACTTAAACAAGAAGATATACTTAACATACTATATTTTGAATATTTAGAAGAAAATATAGAAGAGATAATTTTTGAAAACTGTTATTTAGATTATGAGCTTTATTTAACAGCAAAAAATACTGATACCAAAGTAATATTTAGAAACTGTGCATTTAATAAATTAGTTGTAGAAAATGGTAAAGTTTATTTAACAGATGTTAATGCAACTTATCTAAAAGGAATTAATAACAAATCATTTGCTCTAAAAGAAAATAATGAAATAGATATGGATATAGAAATAAAAGCAGAAACAGTATCAATAAGTGGAGATTTAAAAGAAGCTAATACAGAAATCGAAGCAGAAAAAGTAATTATATCTTCTGCTGTTATAGATACATTTTTTGATTTCTTTGTAAGAACTAAAAAACTAAATATATCAAATAGTGAATTTAAATCAAGTTCAATATTATCTCTAGATTATCAACAAGCTTTAGTAACAGAAACAAGTTTTGATACTCATATTTTTAAAGTTAATGGACGATTTTATAAGACAGATGATGAGAAAATAAGGATATATAATGATGACCCTAATAAAGAAGAGTATATAAAAAGTTATTTGTGGCTTGAGTTTTTAAGAAGTTTAAGAGATAAAGTAAAAGCAATAAATGAAAAAGACTATAAAGAAAGTTGTCAACAAATAGCAACTAACTCTAAAAAGAGAATAGAAGAGTATGAAAATGAAATAAAAGATTATGAATTAAAAATAGAACAGTTAAAGAGTAGAATAAATGATGAAAAATATATAAGAGGCTTATCCAAGATTGATAACGACAAGGTTTTATCTAAAAGAAAGATAGGTAGTATTGAAGGTGTTGTTGAAAAGAAACCACAACAATAATCCACAGTAATTGTGGAAAATTAATAATCACTAAATGGTTACTTTTTTCTCTTTTAAATAGAACTAACGTATTATATAATAGAGTAAAGAGGAGGGAAAACTATGCAGCGAATTATTTTTCATATCGATGTTAATAATGCCTTTTTATCTTGGACTGCTATTTATCTTTTAAATCACGGCTATAAACAAGATATTAGAAAGATTCCTAGTGTTATAGGTGGAGATGAAAAAGCAAGACGAGGTATTGTTCTTGCTAAAAGTCCTATCGCTAAGAAATATGGAATAGTAACAGCAGAAACATTATATAGTGCTAGAAGTAAATGTAAAAACTTACAAGTATTTCCTCCTAACTATGCTTTTTATAAAGAACAATCTAAAAAGTTATATAATTATCTATCACAGTATACTCCTGTAATAGAACAATATTCCATTGATGAGTGTTTTCTTGACCTTACTGGAACATCACTTCTTTATGGTAATGATTATGTATCACTAGCTCATAAAATAAAAGATGAAATCAAAGAAAAGTTTGGCTTTACTGTTAATGTTGGAATAGGAGAGAATAAACTCTGTGCAAAAATGGCTAGTGACTTTGAAAAGCCAGATAAAGTACATACTCTTTATTTAAATGAAGTTGAAACTAAAATGTGGCCTTTAAAAGTAAATGATTTATTTATGTTAGGTAAAAGTTCTGCTAAAAAGTTAAATGACTTAGGAATATATACTATTAAAGATTTAGCAGAAGCTAATATTGGTTTATTAAGAAGACATTTTAAAAGTCAAGGAGACTATTTTAAAGAAGCAGCTTTAGGAATAGATTATAGTAAAGTAGAACCTAGAAATGCTAAAAATAAGTGTATTAGTATCTCTAGAACCTTACCTTATGATGTAACTAGAAAAGAAGACTTATTAAAAATATTATTTAGTGAAACAGAAGAAGTCTCTTTTACTTTAAGAAGCCAAAAACTATATACAGGAACTATTGCCGTTACTTATAGAAATAATCTTTTTAAAAACTATTCTCATCAAATTACTTTAGATAATCCTACTAATGTAACAGAAGAAATCTATAAAGGAGTTAAAACAATCTTTGAAGCTAGCTGGAAAGAAGATCCTATTAGAAATATAGGAGTAAGATTAGGTGATTTAAAAGAGAAAGCAGTTAGTCAAATGTCTTTATTTGAAGAATCTGATGTGAAAGTGGTGGATAAGGTAGAGGAAGTAATGGATAGTATTATTAAAAAATATGGAAAAGGTAGTGTTATAAGAGCTAGTAAAAAAGAAGAAGATTATAATATTGAAAGAAGACAATAAAAAAAGTTTTTGCACAGTTTTTGTGGAAAAACTTAATTTAAAAGATTATCAATAATAGAGTTAATCTCATTATCATTTAATACAATATCTTCATTAATTAAACCAATGTCAGAGTGAATACCATCATTCTTATGAAAGTCAGAACCTATTGTCGTTATTAGATTATGATGTTTAGCAAAGTTATTCCAATGAGTACTTTCATTGATTTTATTACCATTTATATCTAAATAAATGTAATTAGCTTCAATACCATCAGGCTTCATTTCTTTAACTAGGTTTAATATATCGTCATCATTTAATCCATCTTCGTATTTATAACAGACAGGATGAGCAAGAACTACTTTACCACCAGCTTCTCTTATTAAATCACTAGCTTCCTTAGGACTAATAGCTACCTTTTCTACATAGCAAGGACATCCTTCATTCATTATTGTTTCAATAAACTCACCTTTACTAGGAATATGTCCAAAAGTTTTTAATAGCAATTCTTTATTATCTTCATTTTCTACAATATTAAGAGCAATATGAGCTTTAGTAACAGCATCAATCTTATCTAAAGAATCAACATCAATGATATAACCAAACTCTTTTAATTTAGTCGCAACATCATGTAAATAAATATGCCTAGCATTTCTAATCGAGTATAACTTATCAGTAAACTTTTTATTGTTAATATCAAAGTTATATCCTAATACATGAATACCTATTCCATTATACTTAGTAGATATTTCTACAGCTGTGATTAATTTAACATTATTCTCTTTTGCATAATTAAATAACTCATCATCATAAGCAAGAGTTGTATCGTGATCTGCTATTGCAATAACACTAACCCCATTATTAACTGCTCTATCAATAATTTCTTTAGGAGATAATTCTCCATCAGATAAAATACTATGAATATGTAAATCTATTAATTTTTTCATAACTGTCACCTCAACATAATAATATAGATAATTCTAACATTAAAATATAAAATAGTAAAAAAGTTTAGTAAAAAATATAAAATTATGATATAATATGAAACATATTCGTTTAAAGAGGTGAAAATAATGTTAGAGTTTAAAAGTGAAAATGGAAGAACATTTTTTATGGAAGAAGAAGATAAAGCATGTATTTCAGTACTTGCCAGTGGGTATATTATCACACCAAATGGAGATTTTATAAGCTCAAGTAATGACCATGGTATGTCTTTTGGCGGTTTTTATCATTTATTAGAAGGAAAAAATCCAACTGAAGAAGATAAACTTCATACCATGGAGGCAATTAATAAATTAGGACAATTAGGTTATTCTTTGTTTTTAGGTACTAAAAGAACTACAAATAATTATCAAGATATGTCTTTAGGTTTTGGTGTAGTTTATATTCCAGAAAATATTACTGAAAACCAAAAGGAATCTTTGAAAGCACTTTTAGAAACAAATTCTAGAAGATGGAATAAAGAAGAAAAACTACTAAGTATTGAATATGCTATAATTACATCAGTGGGAAAAATGCACCAAATATCAGAAGACGATTTTAACAATATAATTAATGATAATTCTAAAAAATATGTAAAAAATAATAATAAAAATTAAGCATTTTTTTGAAGAGTTTCAAATCAAATAAAAGATTAGAACACTATAAAATGTTCTTTTTTCTTTCAATTAAAAGGTTGTAAACATCAGAACTTAAATTATTTTCAGTATCATTACCCATAAGAGCAGCGACAGTTCGTCTTATATTATTTTCATCATAGTACTTATCAATATAACTATTTAAATAGTCATAGTTAGTGCTAATAATTTTACCATTTTTAAAAAGCCTTATTTCACTATTTTTGTTTACTAGTTTTATCCATTCATTTTTATATCTATCTTTTTCTTCCTTAGTAAGCTTGTGTTCATACTCTAATAATTTTGCAATCTCTTCGGTTGCAACTTCCCCAACACTATGAGCATACTCATCGTATTCAGTTACAAATATAACAGAAATTTTATTGGGAATCTTATAACAAAAATAAAGAAAACTTAAATATTCATGAATATCATTAAGACTACTCCAAATTCTAACTGTTTTATCTTTATCAATATTTATAGGAATATCTATATCTTTAATACTACCCATAGTAAAATCTTCATAAAAGCCATATAAATCATTATTAATTAAAGGACTTTTATAAAGAGGAGTAAAAGCCGCATAACCAAAAAACACATCTAAATTATTCGTATTTTTATTATCTATTTCTTTTTCTGTAAACATATCTAGACTCCTTTACACAACTTCTTTATTTCATTATCTACTTTATTAAGTATGATTGTCAAATTTTTTGCCTAAAAATTTCAAAAAATGCTTGTATTCTTGCGTTTTCTATGATAATATTAATTACGTGTGACTGCTTAGATGTGGGAGGTTGTCGATACGCCAGGTTAAGTTGTTAATCAGCTATCGGGTTATTCACACGGAGCAAGTCTATACTAGATATAGGCGAAGGGAGGACGTAAATAGTGTCAACACAAAAGATTCGTATTAAATTAAAAGCATATGATCATAAGATACTTGATAATGCTGTAACTAAAATTGTTGAAACAATCAAAAGAACTGGAGGAGATATAGTTGGACCTGTACCTCTACCAACAGAAATTGAGAAATTCACAATTTTAAGAGCTGTTCACAAATATAAAGATAGTCGTGAACAATTCGAAAGAAGAACACACAAGAGATTAATTGACATTAAAAGCCCAAGTAAAGAAACGATTGATGCATTAGCACATCTTGATTTACCAAGTGGTGTCGATATCAAAATCAAAACAATCTAAAATAGGAGGAAATGAAAATGAAAGGAATCTTAGGTACAAAAAAAGGAATGACTCAAGTATTCACTACTGATGGTAAACTTATTCCTGTAACTGTTGTAGAAGTTGAACCTAATGTTGTTACTCAAATCAAAACTAATGAAACAGATGGTTACGAAGCTATTCAATTAGGTTATAAGACAGTTAGAGAAAAAATAAGTAATAAACCAAAAATGGGTCATACCAGTAAAGCTAATACTGAACCTAAGCGCTTCTTAAGAGAAATAAAAGGCGTAAATGTAGCTGATTACACTTTAGGACAAGTATTAGATGCTAGCGTATTTGAAGCTGGTGAAATTGTAGACGTTAGTGGAGTAAGCAAAGGAAAAGGCTTCCAAGGTGTAATCAAACGTCACAATCAAAGTCGTGGACCTATGGGACATGGTTCACAATATCATCGTGGAGTTGGTTCTTTAGGAACAATGAGACCAATGCACGTATTAAAAGGTAAGAAATTACCAGGACAAATGGGTAACGTAAACTCTACTGTTCAAAATTTAGAAGTAGTAGCAGTAGACTTAGAAAATAATGTAATTTTAATTAAAGGTAATGTGCCTGGACCAAAAGAAGGGCTAGTAGTAATTAAAACAGCTGTTAAGAAACCAGGTAAGAAAAATACTGCTAAAGACTTAATCACTTATGAAGAGATGAAAGAAGCTGAAGTTACTACTGAAGTAGAAGAAAATACTAATACTGAAGAAGTAGTAGAAGCTGCAACTACTGAGTCAACAGAAACAACAAACGAATAATCATCACTACAGTTTAAATAAAATTATGTTATGTAGTGAAAGGAGGAAAAAGTATGAAAAAGATAGATCTTTTAAATCTTAAAGGTGAAAAAGTAAATGAATTAAAATTAAATGAAGAAATATTTTCTATTACCCCAAATGATAAAGTATTATATGATGCAATTATATTAGCAAGAGCATCATTAAGACAAGGAACACACTCTACTAAAAACCGTTCAGAAGTTAGCGGTGGAGGACGCAAACCTTGGAGACAAAAAGGAACTGGACATGCACGTCAAGGTTCAATAAGAGCTGTACAATGGGTAGGCGGAGGTCGTTACGGAACTCCAGTACCAAGAGATTACAGTAAAAAACAAAACCGTAAAGAAAGAAGATTAGCATTAAAGAGTGCTTTAAGTCATAAATTTAATGATAATGAAGTAATCGTTATGGAAGAGTTAGCATTTAGGGCTCCAAAGACAAAAGAAATGATGACTTTATTAAACGCATTAAAAATAGCTGATAAGAAAGTACTATTTGTAGTAGATGACTTTACAGAAAATGTAATATTAGCATCTAGAAACATTCCTAATGTTGCCTTAATAGCAGCTAATGAATTAAATGTTTTAGACTTAGTTAACTCTGATGTAGTAGTCTTTACAAGTGAAGCTATTAAAAAGATAGAGGAGGCTCTTAAATAATGGATACTAAATACTTAGAAATAATTAAAGCTCCTGTTATCACTGAAAAAAGTGGTTCTCTAGGAGAGAAGAATCAATATGTATTTAAGGTTTCTTCTAAAGCTAATAAAATTGAAATTAAACAAGCTATTGAAAAAATCTTTAAAGTACATGTAAAAGAAATAAGAACATTAAATGTTAAACCTAAAAAAAGAAGAGTTGGTCGCTATACTGGACTTACAAATAGATATAAGAAAGCTATTGTAACTCTAAGAGATGGTGAACAAATTGATCTTGGTTAGAAGGAGGAACTAAAATATGGCAATAAGAAATTATAAACCTACTACACCAGGACGTAGAGGAATGAGTACTCTAACAAACGAAGAGATTACTAAATCTACTCCAGAGAAAAGCTTAACAGTAACACTTAAGAAAAACTCTGGACGTAACAATCAAGGAAAAATAACTGTTCGTCATCAAGGTGGCGGAGTTAAAAGAAAATATCGTCTTATCGATTTCAAAAGAGATAAGAAAGATATCGCTGGTGTTGTAGCAAGTATAGAATACGATCCAAATAGAACAGCAAACATTGCATTAATCAACTATATGGATGGAGAAAAGAGATACATCATCGCTCCTAAGAACTTAAAAGTAGGAGACAAAGTAATAAGCGGTGAAAACGTAGATATCAAAGTAGGAAATGCTCTTCCTATTATGAATATTCCAGTAGGTACTGTTATTCATAACATTGAACTTCGCCCAGGAAAAGGAGCTGCTCTAGCAAGAAGTGCTGGAACTAGTGCTCAAATCCTAGGACGTGAAGGAAAATATGTAATGATTAGATTATCAAGTGGAGAACAAAGAAAAGTACTTGGTACTTGTATGGCTACAGTTGGTGTTGTTGGTAACGAAGATGCTAGCTTAGTTAAACTTGGTAAAGCAGGACGTAAACGTCATATGGGAATTCGCCCAACAGTTCGTGGTTCTGTTATGAACCCTAATGACCATCCACACGGTGGTGGTGAAGGACGTGCTCCAGTTGGACGTAAGGCACCTCTTACTCCATGGGGTAAACCTGCTCTTGGATATAAAACAAGAAATAATAAAAAGACAGACAAATTTATTGTACGTCGTCGTAATAGTAAATAGGAGGATAAAATATGGCTAGAAGTTTAAAGAAAGGACCTTATGTATTTCCAAGACTATTAAAAAAGGTTCAAAAATTAAATGAAACTGGAAAAAAAGAAGTAATAAAAACTTGGTCACGCCGTTCTACTATCTTTCCTGAATTTATCGGCCACACCTTTGCAGTTCATAACGGTAAAGAATTTATCCCCGTTTATGTTACTGAAGACATGGTTGGACACAAATTAGGAGAATTTGCTTTAACTCGTAAAAATGGTGGACATGGCTCTGACAAAAAATAATAAAAACTAGGAGGAGTTAAAAATGGAAGCAAAAGCAATCGCTAAAATGCAAAGAATATCACCTATCAAAGCTCGTTTAGTAATTGATACTATTCGTGGTAAAAAAGTAAGTGATGCTCTAGCAATATTAGAAAATACAAATAAGAAAGCTGCTATCCTTACTAAGAAAGTTTTAAATTCAGCAGTTGCCAATGCCGTTAACAATAACGGTATGGATGCTAATAATTTATATGTAAAGGAAGCACGTGTAGATGCTGGTCCAGTAATGAAAAGAGTACTATTTGACTCACGTGGCCGCATCGGACATAAAGATAAAAGAACAAGTCACATAGTTATTGTAGTGGCTGCAAAATAATAAGGAGGAACTATAATGGGACAAAAAGTTAATCCAAACGGACTAAGACTTGGCATCAACAAAGATTGGGAAGCTAAATGGTATGCTCCTAAAGGTGAAGTATCTAAAACATTAGTAAATGATATTAAGATTAGAGAATACCTTGAAAAAAATCTTAAAAATGCAGGAATTGCCAAAGTCGAAATAGAAAGAACTCCAAAGAAATGTGAAGTTTCTATCCATACATCACGTCCAGGTGTTATCATCGGTCGCGGTGGAGAAGAAATTACAAAACTTAAGGATAAACTATCAAAAGTCGTTGGTGAAAACATTAATATATCAATCGTTGATATTAAGAAAGCAGACCTTAATGCACAATTAGTTGCAGATTCAATTGCAAGTCAAATTACAAATAGAGCATCATTTAGAATGGCTCAAAAACGTGCAATTAGAAATGCAATGAAAGCAGGAGCTAAAGGTATCAAAACAAAAGTATCAGGACGTTTAGGTGGTGCTGATATGGCTCGTAGTGAAGGATATACAGAAGGAACTATCCCACTACATACATTAAGAGCAGATGTTGATTATGCTACAAGTGAAGCAGATACAACATATGGTAAAATTGGTGTAAAAGTATGGATTTACAAAGGCGAAATCCTACCATCAAAGAATAAAGTAAGTAAAGATACTAAAGAAAGAAAAGAAAGTAAAGCTAAAGGAGGTAATTAGAGTGTTAATACCATCAAGAACTAAATATCGTCGTGTTCACAGATTACCTTACGAAGGCAAATCAAGAGGTAATCGTGAGTTACACTTTGGTGAGTATGGATTACAAGCTAAAGAAGGAGCATGGATTACAGCAAATCAAATCGAAGCAGCTCGTGTTGCCATGACTCGTTATATGAAACGTGGTGGTAAAGTATGGATAAACATATTCCCACACATGCCACTAACTAAAAAACCTATCGGTACTCGTCAAGGTAAAGGTAAAGGTAATGTTGAAGAATGGGTAGCAGTAGTTAAAGAAGGAAAAATCATGTTTGAAGTAGCAGGTGTTTCTGAAGAAGTAGCTCGTGAAGCATTAAGACTAGCAAGCCATAAATTACCAATAACTTGCAAATTTGTAAAGAAAGAAGAAGGAGGTGTCGAAAATGAAGGTTAAAGAAATTAGAGAATTATCAAATGAAGAGATTAATGCAAAACTAAAAGAATCTAAAGAAGAACTATTCAACTTAAGATTTAGTGGAGCAATGGGTAACCTAGAAAAACCTTCACGCCTTAGAGAATTAAGACACCAAGTAGCAAGACTAAAAACCGTTTTAAAAGAACGTGAGAAAGAAGAAAAGGTTGATTAGGAGGTAAGTTATGGAAAAGAAAATGACACATGAATTAGTTGGTAAAGTTGTTAGTACAAAAAACAATAAAACTATTACAGTTTTAGTAGAAACACATAAAATGCACCCAAAATATCACAAAAGAGTTAAATCATCTAAAAAATACAGTGTACACGATGAAACAAATAAAGCAAAAGTAGGAGATGTAGTTAGAATCGTTGAAACAAAACCAATTTCTAAAACTAAACATTTCTACTTAAAAGAAATCGTAAAAGAAGCAGTTATTCTATAACTCTTAAGGTAAAGGAGGATAATCTATGTTACAACAAGAAAGTAGATTAAAAGTTGCAGACAACTCAGGAGCACGTGAATTATTAGTAATCAGAGTGCTAGGAGGAAGTCATGTTAAAACTGGAAATATCGGAGATGTAGTTGTTGGAACCGTTAAAAATGCAATACCAAATTCACCACTTCCTAAAGGTAAAGTTGTAAAAGCTGTAATAGTAAGAAGTAAAAGAGGAGTAAGACGTGAAGATGGTAGTTATATCAAATTTGATGATAACGCATGCGTAATCATTAGAGATGATAAAAGTCCAGTCGGAACTCGTGTCTTTGGTCCAGTAGCACGTGAACTTCGTGATAAAGACTATATGAAGATAGTAAGTCTTGCGAAAGAAGTACTATAAGGAGGAAAGTTATGAAGTTAAAAGTTGGAGATAAAGTCGTTGTTATAAGCGGTGCCGATAAAGGTAAAGAAGGAAAAATCATCAGAACACTTAGAAGCGAAAATAAAGTTATTGTAGAAGGAGTACATATTGTTAAAAAGCATCAAAAACCTACAGGAAACAATTCAGGAGGAATTCTAGAAATAGAAGCACCAATTGACGCATCTAATGTTATGATAATTGATCCTAAGACTAAAAAAGGTACAAGAATTGCTCATACAACAGATAAAAATGGAAAAAAAGTAAGAATAAGTACTAAATCTAAAGAAGTACTAGATTAGTGGAAGGAGGTAACAAAATGACATTAAAAGAAAAATATACTAAAGAAGTAGTTCCAGCTCTTATGAGTAAATATGGTTATAAATCAATAATGGAAGTACCAAAACTAGAAAAAGTTGTTATCAATATGGGTGTTGGAGATGCTACTACAAATTCTAAACTATTAGATGCTGCGCTTTCAGACCTTGAAAAAATCTCAGGACAAAAACCAGTAGTTACAAAAGCAAAGAAATCAATCGCTGGTTTCAAGATTAGAGAAGGACAAAAGATAGGTTGTAAAGTAACACTTAGAAGTGATAACATGTATAACTTTGTTGATAAACTAATATCTATCTCACTTCCACAAGTTCGTGATTTTAGAGGAATTAATCCAAAATCTTTCGATGGTCGTGGTAATTATACCTTAGGTATAAAAGAACAATTAATCTTCAGTGAAATAAACTATGATGAAATAGTTAAAGTACGTGGTATGGATATTATATTCGTAACAACTGCTAAAACTAATGAAGAAGCTTATGACTTATTAAAAGGTTTAGGAATTCCTTTTAGAAAGTAATGGAGGGAAAAAGATGGCAAGAAAAAGTATGGTTGTAAAACAAAGTAGAAAGCCAAAATACAAAGTACGTGAATACACTCGTTGTTCACGTTGTGGCAGACCACATGCAGTTATGAGTAAATTTGGAATCTGCCGTATTTGCTTCCGTGAATTGGCTTATAAAGGACAAATACCAGGCGTTAAAAAATCAAGTTGGTAAAGACTGGTAAAGAAAAGGAGGAAAAAAGATGGCTGTAGTTACAGATACAATTGCAGATATGTTAACTCGTATTCGTAATGCTAATGCTATGCGTTATGAAGAAGTAAAAGTTCCTTCATCAAAATTAAAATTAGAAATAGCAAGAATTTTAAAAGAAGAAGGATTTATTAAAGATTACAAGTTAGAGAAAAACGATGTACAAGGTACAATTGTTCTAACATTAAAATATGGTGAAAACAAAGAAAGAGTAATAACAGGCTTAAAGAGAATTTCTAAACCAGGACTTAGAGTATATGCTAAAAATGATGAAGTTCCAAGAGTATTAAATGGACTAGGAATAGCAATCATTTCTACATCTAAGGGAATTATGACAGATAAAGAAGCTAGAAAACAAAAACTTGGTGGCGAAGTCTTAGCTTATGTTTGGTAAAAGGAGGTGTTTTGAATGAGCCGTATTGGAAATCGTAAAATTGAAGTTCCCGCAGGAGTAACAGTTGCGGAAGTTAACGGAATCGTAACAGTTACTGGCCCAAAGGGAAGCTTGAGCCAAAAGATGTTGAAAGGTATTTCAATGGAACAAAAAGATAATGAAATAACATTAACTAGAGTAAGCGATGCAGTAAAAGCAATGCATGGAACAATGAATGCACTTCTTCAAAATATGATTACAGGTGTAACTAAAGGATATGAGAAGGGACTAGAAATAGTAGGTGTTGGATATCGTTTCAATGTAAGTGGTAAAAAATTAACTATTAATGCTGGGTATTCTCATCCTGTAGAAATGACTATACCTGAAGGGCTTACTGTAGAAGCACAATCTAATACAGAAATAACTGTTAAAGGTATTGATAAAGCCTTAGTTGGTGAATTTGCTGCTAATATAAGAAAAGTACGTCGTCCTGAACCATATAAAGGTAAAGGTATTCGCTATAAAGATGAACATATTAGACGTAAAGAAGGAAAGAAAGCTGCTTAAGCTAGTAGGAAGGAGAGAAATATATGATTAGTAAAAAGTCAAGAAATAGCATGAGAGAAGTTCGTCATGCTAGAATTAGAACTCATTTAAGTGGAACAAGTGCAGTTCCAAGATTAAATGTATTTAGATCAAACACTGCAATCTATGCACAAGTTATTGATGATGAGAGTTCTACTACTTTAGTATCTGCTTCTTCTAGAGATAAAGATTTAAATTTAAAGAATAAATCAAACATTGAAGCAGCTACTGCTGTAGGTGCTAGTATCGCTAAAAAATGTGAAAAAGCTGGCATTAAAAAAGTAGTATTTGATAGAGGTGGATATCTTTATCATGGGCGTGTTAAAGCATTAGCAGATGCTGCACGTGAAAATGGACTAGAGTTCTAAGGAGGGTAAATATGCAAAAACAAACAAACGATGCCAAAGAAAAACAAACCGAAGAACTAGTCGTTCAACTTAAAAGTGTAGTTAAAGTTACTAAAGGTGGACGTCAACATCGTTTTTCAGCAGTTGTTGTTGTTGGAGATCGTAAAGGACATGTTGGTATCGGTACAGGTAAAGCTTTTGAAGTACCAGATGCTATTAAGAAAGCAATAAGCAATGCTAATAAGAATATGATTACTATAGATTTAATAAATGGAAGAACTATTGCTCATGAAGTAATAGGAGTAAGAGGAGCTGCTAGAGTAATGTTAAAACCAGCTAAAGAAGGTACTGGTATCATTGCTGGAGGTAGTGTAAGAGCTGTCCTTGAACTAGCTGGAGTTCGTGATGTTGTATCTAAATCTCTTGGAGCTAGAACTAAACTAAATATGGCAAATGCTGCTATAAATGGTCTTAAGAGTATTAAAACTGCTGAAGAAGTTGCAAAACTTCGTGGTAAAAGTGTAGAGGAGATTTTAGGATAATGAAGTTACATGAATTAAAGAAAAATGAAGGTGCTACTTTCCGTAAAAAGATAGTAGGACGTGGAAGAGGTTCAGGACTTGGTAAAACATCTGGACGTGGACAAAAAGGACAAAACGCTCGTAGTGGTGGCGGAGTTTCACCAGTATTCGAAGGTGGACAATTACCACTATATAGACGCCTTCCAAAAAGAGGATTTAGTAATCATGATTTTAAAACAGTATATGCAGTTATCAATGTCGGAGATTTAAATGTCTTTAATGATGGCGATGTTGTTACACCAGCATTACTTAAAGAAAGAGGAATTGTTAAAAAACAACTTAATGGAATTAAAGTATTAGGAAATGGTACACTTGAAAAGAAAATAACTATCCAAGCTCATAGATTTTCAAGTAGTGCTTTAAGAAAAATAGAAGAATCAGGAAGTAAAGCCGAGGTGATCTAAGATGCCTCTATTGAAGCAATTATTTAAGCCTACAAATAGAGATTTACTAAAAAGAATTGGTTTTACTTTAGTAGCATTAGCAATATTTATAATTGGAACAACTATCCAAGTTCCAGGAACTGAAAGTATTACTAAAAACCTAGGTTTCCTAGAATTAGTTAATACTATGGGTGGAGGAGCTTTGCAAAACTTTTCAATCTTTGCTTTAGGTGTTATGCCTTATATCACAGCAACGATTGTTATGCAACTATTAGGAGAGCTAATTCCTTATTTCCAAGAATTAAATAAGCAAGGACATGTAGGTAGACAAAAAATAAATACCTATTCAAGATATATGGGAATACTATTTGCACTTTTACAAGGTTATGCCTTCTCATTTATGTTCTTAGGTAGAAGTGCAAGTGCCACTGAATATATCTATATATCAGTAGTATTAACAGCAGGTACAGCATTCCTACTTTGGTTAGGAGATCAAATTACAAGAAAAGGTATAGGTAATGGTTTAAGTCTAATAATTATGGCAGGAATTATTGCCACACTACCACAGATGTTTATTGATGCTTTTCAGGGATTAGTAGTCTTTGATGGAACAGCACAACAAATAACATTAGGAGTAGTTAAGTTCATTTTATTCGCTATAATCTACTTTGCTATTATCGTTGGTGTAATCTTTGTTCAAATGGCAGAGAGAAAAGTTCCAATTCAATATGCTAATAAATCAACAGCATATGGAGGTAATTCTTCATATGTACCAATTAAAGTAAATACCGCTGGAGTTGTACCTGTGATATTTGCATCAAGTCTAATGGCAATTCCCGGAATTATCGCGGGCTTAATAAATAATGAAAGCTTTAGTCTTTTTGTTAGTAACTATCTAACATATACAACACCTGTAGGATTTATAATCTATGTAATATTTATATTCCTATTTGGATTTGTATATACTTATATGATTTTCAAACCAGAAGACTTTGCTAAAAATCTTCAAGAAAGTGGAGGATACATTCCTGGAATAAGACCAGGTAATGAAACTAAAACTTACTTGTCAAAAGTGTTAACAAGAATAACTTGTCTAGGTTCAGTATTCCTTGCAATTATCGTAGCCTTACCAATAATATTCTCAAATGTGACAAGCTTACCAACAAGTGTTAGTATTGGAGGTACTGGTTTACTAATTGTCGTAGGAGTTGCTCTAGAAACTTATAAACAAATAGAAGGAAGTCTTCTTTCTAGAAATTATAAGAAGGGTTATACAAGAAGATGAAAAATGTAATTTTTATCGCCCCACCTGCTGCTGGTAAGGGGACACAAAGTGCTATTTTAGAAAAGAAATATAATTTGCCACATATTTCTACAGGAGACATCTTAAGAGAAGAAGCGAAAAGAGATACTGAATTAGGTAGATATATTTCTGAAGTATTAAGTAGTGGAGGTCTAGTAAAAGATGAAGTTACTTATGAACTTCTAAAGAACCGTTTATCACAAGATGACTGTAAGAATGGTTATATCTTAGATGGTTTTCCAAGAAATATTGAACAAGCCTATAAATATGATGAGATACTTAATAGTCTTAATCAAGAGTTAGGCTATGTCATAGAACTAAATATAGATGAAGAGACACTTGAAAAAAGAATAACAGGAAGAAGAATATGTAAAGACTGTGGAAGTGTTTATAATCTAAATTCTGATAATGAAAAACCTAAACAAGAGTCAATATGTGATAAGTGTGGAGGTAAATTATATCAAAGAAATGATGATAACATAACTTCATTTAAAAATAGATATAATTTATATATAGAAAAAACTAAACCACTACTTGACTATTATGCTAAAAAAGGTATATTATATGTAATCAATGGAAATAACTCAGTTGAGGAAGTTTCTAAGAAAATAGATGCAGTTTTAAAAAAGGGGATGTAAATAATGATTACTCTAAAAAGTAAAAGAGAAATTGAATTATTGAAAGAAGCTGGACATATTGTCTATCTTACTCATCAGTATTTACGTCCCCATATTAAAGCTGGTATCAAAACAAAAGAGTTAGATTCTCTTGCCGAAAAATTCATTAGAAGTAAAGGAGCGACTCCTTCATTTAAAGGATACGAAGGTTTTCCTTCTACACTTTGTATAAGTATTAATGATGAGGTTGTTCATGGCTTTCCAAGTGATAGAGTTCTACAAGATGGAGATATAATATCAATAGATATAGGCGCTTGTTATAAAGGCTATCATGGTGATTCTGCTTGGACTTATACAGTAGGAGAAGTTAGTGATGATGCTAAATATCTATTAGAACATACAGAGCAAGCTTTATATGAGGGTATTAAACAAGCGAAAGTTGGCAATAGAATCGGCGATATCGGTTATGCTATAGAGAAGTATGCTAAAGAACATAATTTAGGTGTCGTAAAAGAATTAGTAGGACATGGGGTAGGAACCAGTGTTCATGAAGCCCCTGATGTTCCAAACTATGGTACTAAAGGAACAGGACCTAAAATTAGAGATGGCATGGTTATTGCCATTGAACCAATGTTAACTTTAGGAAGTCCAGATATTTATATAGAAGATAATGACTGGACTGTTGTAACAGTTGACTCCTCATTATCAGCACATTTTGAACATACAATTGCTATAACTAATGATGGAGTAGAGATTTTAACAGGAGAGTGATTTTAATGGCTAAAGATGATGTTATTGAAGTTGAAGGTAAAGTCCTAGAAATTATACCAGGTGGTAAGTTCAAAGTACAACTAGAAAACGGACATATTGTAGAAGCTCACGTTTCTGGTAAAATACGAATGAACTACATTCGCATCTTACCGGGGGATACCGTTATGTTAGAACTATCACCTTATGATTTAACACGTGGGCGTATTACCTATCGTAAATGAAAGGATGAGATAAAATGAAAGTAAGAGCAAGTGTTAAGAAAATTTGCCCAAAATGCAAAATAGTAAGAAGAAAAGGTAAAATAAGAGTAATTTGTGAAAATCCAAAACACAAACAAGTACAAGGTTAATAAGGAGGAGAAGTTATGGCACGTATTAAAGGTGTAGATATTCCAAATGACAAGCATATATGTATATCACTTACATATATCTATGGTATTGGTAGAAGTTTAGCTAAGAAAATCTGTAAAAATGCTAAAGTTGACCCAACTAAGAAAGCAGGAGATTTAACTCAAGATGAGTTAATCGCTCTAAGAGATGAAATTAATAAACATCCAACTGAAGGTGATTTACGTCGTGAAGTTAGTATGAATATCAAGACTAAAATGGAAATAAATTCATATCAAGGAACACGTCATAAAAAAGGATTACCTGTAAGAGGTCAAAGAACAAATAGAAACGCTCGTACTCGTAAGGGTAGAGGTAAAGTAGTAGCTAACAAGAAAAAGTAGTTAGGAGGTTATTATGGCTTATAAAACAAGAAAAAGAAAAGTTAAAAAGAATGTACCTGAAGGTGTAGTACATATTGGTGCAACTTTCAATAATACAATCGTTACTATAACTGATAAAGAAGGTAACACAATAAGTTGGGCATCAGCTGGTGCTTTAGGATTTAAAGGAAGTAAGAAATCAACACCATTCGCAGCAGGAATGGCCGCAGAACAAGCTGGTAAAGCGGCTTTCGATATGGGAATGCGTAAAGTAGAAGTTTTTGTTAAAGGACTAGGACCAGGAAGAGAAACAGCAATTAGATCACTTCAAACAGCAGGTCTTGAAGTAACAGGAATTACAGATGTTACACCAATTCCACATAATGGATGCCGTCCACCAAAGCGTCCTCGTGGATAATAAAAGGGAGGTTAATAAATTGATAGAATTTGAAAAACCAGTTTATAAAATTACTGATTATGTAGAAAATAATTTCTATGGAAAATTTGAACTAGAACCCCTAGAAAGAGGTTTTGGTACAACTTTAGGAAATGCTTTAAGAAGAGTAATGTTATCATCATTACCTGGCAGTGCAATTAGTGCTGTTAAAATTGATGGTGTACTACATGAATTCCAAACAATGGATGGAGTTATTGAAGATGTAACTACAATTATCCTTAACCTAAAAGGAGTAGTTATTAAGAATCATACAGAAGATACTAAAATAATTACTCTTAAAAAAGAAGGAGAAGGAGTAGTAACAGCAGGAGATATTGAAGCAGATAGCGATATTGAAATAATCAATAAAGACCATGTAATTGCAAATCTTGCTAAAGGTGGTGCTTTAAACATGACTATGATTGTTACTAATGGTCGTGGTTATGTTAAGAGTGAAGACTCTAATCTAAGAGAAGATGATAAGAAAAATGGTTTCATCGCTATGGATGCTATCTATTCTCCAATTGAAAGAGTTTCATATGAAGTAGAAAGTGCTAGAGTTGGACAAGATGAAAGTTACGATAAATTAGTAATGGAAGTATGGACTAATGGTTCTATTAAACCAGAAGAGTCTATCGCTTTAGCTGCTAAAATCTTAATTGAACACTTTAAACTAGTTACAGAATTAAGTGATATCTCTAATGTAAGTGGTATGATGATAGAAAAAACAGAAGATCCTAAGACGAAAGCATTAGAAACATCTATTGAAGATTTAGACTTCTCAGTAAGAGCATATAACTGCTTAAAAAGAGCAGGTGTTCATACACTACAAGACTTAGTTAATAAGAGTGAAAACGATATGATGAAAATCCGTAACTTAGGAAAGAAATCATTAAAAGAAGTATTAGATAAAATTAAAGAATTAGGGCTTGACCTAAGAGAAGATGATTAAGGAGGTAAACTTATGGCATATAGAAAATTAGGCGTTGATAATAAACACAGAAGAAGTATGTTAGCAACTCTTACTAAACAAGTAATTATGAATGGCCAAATAACAACTACTGAAACAAGAGCTAAAGAAGTTAGAAAAGCTGTTGATAAAATGATTACTTATGGTAAGAAGGGAGATCTTGGTAGTCGTCGTAGAGCCCTAGCTTTCCTACATAATGATAAAGCTGTTGTAAATAAAATATTTAATGAACTAGCTCCACTTTATGCAAGTAGAAATGGTGGATATACACAAATATTTAAATTAGGTGAACGTCGTGGAGATGGAGCATTACTTGCTATCATCAAATTAGTAGATGAAGAGACTAAAGAAGAGACAAAGTAATGTCTCTTTTTTGTACAAGTATGATATACTATTTATATAGATGAAATACTTGTGAGGGAATAACGATGTGTTGGCAAAGCCAGTAAGCATACAGAATGTATGTGAGAATTCATCTCGCCCGGGGTATTTCATCTTTTATTTTGTCTTAAACAGTGCTATAATAAAACGTATCTTGAGGAGGAAGTAGTATGCAAAGAAAAAATAAATATGTTAGAAACTTAACAATAGGAGCTATTACAGGAGGTTTAATTGCAGGAGGAATACAACTTGCTTTAATTGATAAGAAACCATTTATAAGAGATTTTATAAATACTTATGGGGTAACTACAGATGCGACTATTAGGACAACAGAAGGTTTAACTAGGATAAGCCCAACTTCAGAGTTTTTAACAACTAATGAAATAGAAGAAATGAATGAATTAGAGATAAAAAGCTATACACCATCAAAAGATGATTATAATATAGATTTATATGGTTTTGCAAATGGTAGCCTAACAGATGAAGAATTAACTATAAAACAAAATCAATTTGAGAATGGCAACTCTTTATCTGCAATAACTAATTATGATAATACTGATGAATATCAAGTAGAAACTAGAGAACTACCTGCAAGCTATGAAAATATTTTAGAAGAAATAAATATTAAAACTGTCAATTATGATAGTGTAATAAAGGTAAGAGAAAGTAATAAAGCAAATTTAGAAGATACAGCTTTTTGGATTTTAGATACAGCATTAGGCGCATATATAGGATCTGTTTGTGGTTTTTTTGCAACTGAAATATCTTGTAAAAAAAGAATTAGTAAAAAAAGATAACTAGAGGGATATAAAAATGAAAAGATTATCAAGTATATTTGAAGAGAAACCTGAATATTGGGGGTTAAGAGGAGATTCATACTTCTGGAATTATCTGTTAATTTTCAATTTATAATAACCAACAATTTCAAAAATAAAATAACAGATAAA
>CAMLTY010000012.1 GCA_946486465.1 uncultured Mycoplasmatota bacterium | reverse complement strand
GTAGAGTAGATGCTTTCTTTGATATTTACTTTGAAAGAGATTTAAATGATGGAACTATTACTGAAAAAGAAATTCAAGAGATTATTGATCAGTTTGTTATTAAATTAAGACTAGTTAGACACTTAAGAACACCTGATTATGATGAATTATTTTCAGGTGATCCAACTTGGGTAACTGCATCTATCGGTGGTGTTACTACTGAAGGAAAGAGTATGGTAACTAAGACAAGTTATCGTATTCTACATACACTAACTAACTTAGATACTGCACCAGAACCAAATATGACTGTATTGTGGGCACAGGACTTACCAGAAAATTTCAAGAAATACTGTGCTAAGATGAGTATTGAAACAGATGCTATCCAATATGAAAACGATGATGTAATGCGTCCAGTATATGGAGATGACTATGCTATCGCTTGTTGTGTATCTGCAATGCGTGAAGGTAAAGATATGCAATTCTTTGGAGCACGTTGTAATCTTGCTAAAGCACTTCTATATGCTATTAACGGTGGTGTTGATGAAGTTAAAGGTGACCTAGTTGTTGAAGGATTCCCTAAGATGACTGATGAAGTGCTTGATTATGACAAAGTAAAAGATGCATATTTCAAGATGATAGAAAAAGTTGCTGAAGTTTATTCTAATGCAATGAATGTTATTCACTATATGCATGATAAATATGCTTATGAAGCAGGACAAATGGCTTTACATGATACTAATGTAAATCGTCTTATGGCTTATGGTGTTGCAGGACTATCAGTTGCAACAGACTCACTTTCTGCTATTAAGTATGCTAAAGTAAAACCAATTAGAAATGAAGAAGGTATCGCCATAGACTTTGAAGTAGAAGGAGACTATCCTAAATATGGTAATGATGATGATAGAGTAGATAATATCGCTAAAGAAATACTTGATAAGATGTATAAAGAATTATCTAAACATAAATGTTATCGTAACGCTACACCAACATTATCAGTATTAACAATCACATCAAACGTAGTTTATGGTAGTAAGACAGGTTCAACTCCAGATGGACGTAAAGCGGGAGTTGCTTTCGCTCCAGGAGCAAACCCAATGCATGGAAGAGATTCAAGTGGTGCCATTGCATCACTTAACTCAGTTGCAAAACTTAACTATGCTGACTGTTGTCGTGATGGTATCTCTAATACATTCTCAATTGTTCCATCATCTTTAGGACATAATAAAGATGAACAAATTGATAACTTAGTAAGTCTTTTAGATGGTTACTTCGTACAAGGAGCACATCACTTAAACGTTAATGTTTTACAAAGAGAAATGTTAATAGATGCTATGAATAATCCAGATAAATATCCATTATTAACTATCAGAGTATCAGGTTATGCTGTTAGATTTAATCGTCTAACTAGAAAACAACAAGAAGAAGTTATTTCAAGAACTTTCCACGAGAAGATGTAAATGAAAGCAAGCGTAGATTCACTTGAAACATTTGGTCTTGTAGATGGACCAGGAATTAGAACCGTAGTATTTTTAGATGGTTGTACTCTAAGATGTAAATACTGTCATAACCCAGAAACATGGGCTATGAATGAAGTAAACTATGATACAGATGAACTAGTTAAAAAAATTCTTCGTAACAAACCATACTTTAAAAGAAATAATGGTGGTGTAACTTTCTCTGGAGGAGAACCTCTTTTACAAATTAATTTCTTATTAGATATCTGTGAGAAACTAAAAAAAGAAGGTATCCATATTGCCTTAGATACTGCCGGTGTTGGTATTGGTAAATATAAAGAAATATTAGAGTTAATAGATCTTGTTATTTTAGATATTAAACACGTTACTAAAGAAGGTTATAAAGACTTAACAGGAAGAGATATAGAAGAGTCAGAGAAGTTTATCGAAGAGTTAAATAAAAGTGGTAAACCAGTTTGGATTAGACAAGTAATTGTTCCAGGTATTATGGATAATGATGAATATTTAGATGGTCTAGTAGAATATTTAAAGAAAATAAAAAATATTGAAAAAATAGAATTTCTACCATTCCATCACTTAGGTTTTGAAAAGTATCAAAAATTTAATATTCCTAATCCATTAAAAGATACACCTGAGATGGATGTTAATAAATGTGATGAACTATATAAAAAGTTTATGAAGAAGTATGAGAAGTCTAAAAAATAGGCTTCTTTTTACTTAAAATAGGCTAAAAATCTTGATTTCGTGTAAAAATGGTGTTTAAAAAAACTTGATTTGGTGTAAAAACAAGGTTGAAAAAATCTTGATTTCGTGTATAATGTAATTATGGAGGTAACTTTATGCAAAGAAAAATTTATGATAAGTTAGTTAAATGGAAAGAGGATTCTAATGGAAAAACAGCTCTTCTTATAGATGGAGCAAGACGTGTTGGAAAAAGTTATATAGTAGAAGAGTTTGCTAAAAACAATTATAAAAGTTATATTATGATAGACTTTAATAGAGCACCACTTGAAATTAAAAATTTATTTGATTTATACTTAGACGACTTAGATAATTTATTTTTATATTTATCTAATTACTATAATGTAAAATTATATGAAAGAGAAAGTTTAATTATTTTTGATGAAGTACAACTATATCCAAGAGCAAGGTCTGCAATTAAATACTTAGTCGCTGATGGTAGATATGATTATATTGAAACAGGATCTCTAGTTTCAATAAATGAAAATGTTAAAGATATTTTAATTCCTTCAGAAGAACAACATTTAAAAATGTATCCCATGGACTTTGAAGAATTTTTATGGGCTTTAGATAATCATGGATTAATGGAATTAATAGAAAAAAGTTTTAAGGAAAAACAGCCTCTTGGTAATATTTTTCATAGAAAGGCAATGGATTATTTTAGACAATATATGATAGTTGGTGGAATGCCACAAGCAGTTTTAGAGTATGTTAATACTAAAGATTTTAATAAAGTAGATCAGATAAAAAGAAATATTTTAGATTTATATCGCGAAGATATAATTAAACATTCTGGCAAGTATAGTTTAAAAGTAAGAAGTATATTTGATGAAATACCATCACAACTTCAAAAGCATGAAAAGAAGTTTAGGATTACATCTTTAGATAAGGATGCTAAAACAAGAGATTATGAGGATGCTTTTATGTGGTTAGATGATGCTATGATTGTTAATCAAGCATTTAATACTACAGAACCAAGTATAGGACTTTCTCTAAATTTAGATAATAGTTTTTATAAATGCTATATGGCAGATACTGGACTTTTAATTTCAAAAGCTTTTGATGAAAAGAGTATTGTAGAAGAAGAAATTTATAAAAAGATATTATTTGATAAATTAGAATATAATGGTGGAATGATACTAGAAAATATAGTCGCTCAAATGCTAGTTTCTAATGGACACAAACTATATTTTTATTCCAATAGTTCTAGAGAAAATAGTTATGATAGAATGGAAATTGATTTCTTAATTTCAAAATCAAAAATTACTAATAAGCATAATATTTCCCCAATTGAAGTTAAATCAGGTAAAAATTATACTTTAGTTTCCTTAAATAAATTTAGAAAAAAATATGCAAATTATCTAGCCACGCCATATATAATTCATACAGGAGATTATAAAGAAGAAGATAATATTGTATATTTACCAGTTTATATGACAATATTATTGTAAAAAAGTATGCGAAGTCTAGGAAATAGGCTTCTTTTTATGATAGAATAATAAAAGAAAGTGAGAGTTGTTTATGAATGAAGTATTAAAAGAAGTAGATGAGTTAAAAGAAGCAGGTTATGATTTAGAAGATTATATTTATAAAGATGAAAGATTATTTCCATCAAGAGTCTATGATGAATATAAAGCTTGTTTTGAGTTGTTTGATTATATAATGGATGGAGCATTATTTGATTTTTCTTGTAAAACTTTTTCTAGTAATGAAGAGATACTTGAATTTATTGATAAGAATAGGTTAAATGTTATTTTCGGATGTTTAGACAAAAGTAATGAAGCATTATGGGATTTAAAAAAAAATGAAGGAAAAAATAGAGATGAAGAATTTGATAAGCTTTTGCAGGTTTATAATGAAAACAAGGAATTATCTGTTGACTTTTCATCATTACTATTAGAGTTTTCCAATAAGGAAGAAGATTTGACATATCAACAATTATTAGATACTTATAAAAATACTTTAGAAAAACAAAAGTTACTACCATTAGAAGAAAGTTATAGTAAAGGTAATTAATTATAAAGGAGACTAAACAATGGAAGCTGAAAAAAGTAATAAAGAAATAAATATTGATTTAATAAAAAAACTAATTGTTGCTATAAATGAAAATAGAGCATGTACTAATGCAACAGTAGAACACAATAATAATACCTTTGAAATATCACATTCTATTTTTAGTAAAGAGTTAAATAATTTCTATAAATTTTTATATGATAATGAGATGATAGATACTAACTGCTATGAAAACTATAAAAAAATAGAATCTAAAGAAATTAATTCTATGTCTTTTGAAGAAATTATAACTCTATTAACTTTAATTAATAGGAAAGAAAGATTCTGTGATGGTACAATGTATGAATTTATTAAAAGTGGAAAAATGTTAAAATGTTTAAGTAGATTATTAGAAATAGCAGATAAATAAAGTAAATGAAAGTGATGGTGTTTATGTTAGAAAAATTAAAAGATAAATATGTATTCTTTGATGTAGATGGAACTTTATCAGAATATAGATATAATGATAGATTATATAGTGGAGGTCGTCCTGAATTAGGTTGTCAAACTCTAGAAGATTTATTATTCTCTAATCTTTTCTCTAAAGCAAGGCCATTAAAAACAATGCAAAAGATAGTTAGTAATCTAGATTCTAATAAGGTATTTATTTTAGGAACAATTGTAACTAATAATGAAATAGAACAAAAATATACTTGGCTAAAAGAAAATTATCCTAATATAAAGAAAGAAAATATTTGTTTCATCTCATCTACAATGTTAAAACCAGAAGTAATATTAGAATATTGCAAACATTTAAATATTAACAAAGCAGATGTAGTTTTTGTAGATGATAGATTAGATGCCTTAAGAAAAGCAGAAGAGTTAGGAATAACAGCATATCATCCAAGTTCATTTATGGAGTAATAGTGTATGGAGATATTAAAAATATAGAAAGGCTAACTAATGGAAGAGAAGTTTAAAAAGTTATATAAAGAATATGACAAATTACAAAAGAAATATGGTGATAAGAGTCTTGATTCTATTTATAATGGAGGAGACTCTAATAATCCCGATATTCTTTTTGTTTTTATGAATCCAACAGGAAGAAACATTGCAAGTCCTAAAACATGGAAAGGAATAAAAGCTCCTTGGCTTGGTACTAAGAACATTTGGAAATTATTCACAGCCATTAATCTTTTTGATAAAAAGCTATTAGATGAGATAAATAAAAAGAAACCTAAAGAATGGGACTATGACTTTGCTAACAAAGTATATGATGAGGTTAAAAGAAATAACTACTTTATAACAAACTTAGGTAAATGCACGCAGATAGATGCAAGACCCCTAAAAGATGAAGTCTTAAGAAGTTATCTTGGACTTTTAGAACAAGAAATAGATATTGTTAAACCTAAAATAATAATTACTTTTGGTAATCAAGTATCATCAATTATTTTAAATAAGAAAATATCAGTTGGAGAATGTAGAAAACAATACTTTGAAAAAGAAATAGGTAGTAATACTTATAAAGTATTTCCAGTCTATTATCCAGTTGGTAATGGAACATTTAATATAGATAAAGCGATAGAAGATTTAAAATATATTATAGAAATTTATGTTAAAGATACTGTTAAAACAAAATAGTATCTTTTTATATTGACAAACATATAATAACTGTATATATTGTATATATACAAAGAGGTGATTAAATGCAGATAATTATCAGTAATAGTAGTGATATACCAATTTACCAACAGATAGTTGATAATATTAAAAGAGAAATACTTAATGGTAACTTAGTAGGAGGAGAGGCCTTACCTTCTATTAGAACTCTTGCCAAAGACTTAAGAATCAGTAATATTACCACTAAAAGAGCGTATGAAGAATTAGAAAAAGATGGTTTTATTGAAGCAGTCGCTACTAAGGGTTACTTTGTTAAAAATAAAAGTGAGAATTATTTAAAAGAAGAAATATTAAAGAAAATAGAAGAAAATTTAGAAGAAGCTTTAACTATCGCTAATACCTATCATATTAGTTATGATGAAGTCTTAGAGATACTTAATGCTTTGAAGGAGGATAATAATGGATAATATAATTAAAGTTAATAATTTAACTAAAACTTATGATAACTTTAAACTAGATAATATTACTCTTGAAATAAAAAAAGGAAGTATCATTGGTCTAATAGGAGAAAATGGAGCAGGGAAGACAACACTAATTAAACTACTATTAGGTTTAATAAAAAAAGATAAAGGAGATATTTTAATATTTAATAAAACTTTAAATAGTAAAGTAAAAGAAGATATTGGTGTAGTCTTAGATGATTCGTTCTTTCCAGAAGTTATTAAAGTAAAAGATGTTAACTCTATTATGAAAAATATCTATAAATCTTGGGATGAAAAATTGTTTTTTAAATACCTAAAAGACTTTTCTTTAAATGAAAATATGTTAATAAAAAACTTATCTAAAGGAATGAAAAAGAAACTAGAAATAATTACTGCACTTGCTCATCATCCTAAACTCTTAATATTAGATGAACCAACTAGTGGATTAGATCCAGTTGTTAGAAAAGAAATATTAGATATATTTCTAGACTTTATTGAAAATGGTGAGAACAGTATTTTATTCTCATCCCATATAACTAGTGATATTGAATCTATCGCTGACTATATAATCTTTATAGATAATGGTAAATTAGTCTTTGATAAAGAAAAAGATGATATCTTAGATAATTATGGAATTGTTAAATGTAGTGATAATGATTTTAAGAAAATATCTAAAGATAATATAATATCTTATCTAAAAAATAAATATAACTATGAAGTATTAGTTAATGATAGAAAAAAGGTTAAGAAAAATATTGCTGACATAGTAATTGATAAAGCTACTTTAGAAGATATTATGTTATTAATAGTGAAAGGAGAAAAATAATGAAAGGTTTAATTATTAAAGATTTATGTGTTCTAAAGAATCAAATGAAAACTTTATTATTAGTACTAGCATTCTTCATTATCTTCTCAATTATCAATGAAGATGCAACATTCATTCTTTTCTTAGTACCATTTTATATGATAATGATTCTTATAACTACCTTTAATTATGATGAATTTAATAAATGGGACTCTTATTGTAACAGCTTACCTCTTAGTAGAAAAGAAATAGTTAAATCTAAATATATATTGTTTAATGCTACATCACTTATTGTTTTAATAGTAGGAATACTTTCATCTCTCATCATTCCAAACTTTATAGAAAATACTACCTTTGAATCCCTTTTTGCAAGCATAATAGGAGTTGCCTTTGGTATATGTTTAGTAATCTCTTTACTAATACCATTCTATTATAAATTTGGTGCTAATAAGGGAAGAATAATGTTATTCCTTTGTATAGTAATTCTTGCTTTAATAATAGGAATGATTACAAGCTTAGATATATTTAACAACAAAGAGTTAATGAATCTATTAAATAGTCTAAATAATTTAAGCATAGGTATGATTACGTTACTATTGATAATAGTAACAATTATCATAATGACTATTTCATATTACATCTCAGTTAGAATATACAAAAATAAAGAGCTATAATAAGAAGTCTATCACTAGATTTCTTTTTATTATATTGAAATCACTATTTAGAGTTTTGTAATAAAACAACTTCAAAAAATCTAAATATACATACTATAAATCAGCGAGAGATAATATTAACAAAATAAAATGATTAAATATGAAAATTGATACGCTATTGATACGTTTTACATAAAAAAAGAAATCCTATCACTAGAATTCCTTTATATTTCAATGGAGGGCCTAGTCGGATTTGAACCAACGATCAGGGAGTTGCAGTCCCATGCCTTACCACTTGGCTATAGACCCATCTAATGCATTGTATGTATCAATTGCAAATATATTCTCTCATATATCTTTCTATTTGTCAAATACTAAGTTAAATTGTATAATGATAATAAGGAGTGATAACATGACACCTTATGGATATGATAGACCTTTAGAAACATTTGGAAAACCATTTTTTTCAGATGTTAAACCAGGTAAAAAGTTTATAAAAAGAGTAGAGAAGGATTTACCACTAGACTCTAATAATCTTTCTATTGCTTTAAAACTTTATAATAATCTAAATGAAGTAGTAGAATTTTCAGAAAAATTTGAAGCTTTTGGACAAGATTTAAGTTTAGACTTTTTAAAAAGAATTTATGAAAAACCTATAAATAGTATTAATTTAACAGATAATCAAGTAGTATGTAAAAACTGGGCAGAACTTTATGCTTTCTTCTTAAATAAACATAATATTCCCTGTGTAGTTAATATAAGTGGAGTCCATTACAGTGTTTATCTTAAAGAAGAAGGATACCTTTTTAATGCTGATGCTACTATAATGTTTAGCAATTTATACTAAATTTTATGAAGAAAAATTTGGTATAAATTGATTGTACTAAATTTTCATATATAGAAGGGGAAAGTATTTTTTCTCTTTTTGGGTATTTGTAATAATAATTGATATAAAAGTAATTAATTATATAAAATTATGTAAGAAATATCTAAAATTGAGTATAATTCCCCCTTACCCCCATAAACTACAAATATTAAATTGTAGGTTATGTTAAGCCCTAAGAGGATAGAAGAACTTATAAATAAACTCTTCATTACCACAATCATCACAAATAAACTTATGTAGTTTTCTTTTTCTAAGAGTGGTAAAATCAGAAAATATCTTTTGACCTATTAAGATTCTACATAACTTAATAGTAGTCTTCTTATTTCTATTGGCAAGTAGTCCATAATGTTTAATCTTAGTAAAGTTTTTAGGTAGAACATGAAGTAAGAATCTTCTAATAAATTCTTCTGCAGTTAATTTCATTACTTTAATCTTACCATTATCTTTATAATCCTTATATTCAAAAGTAATAATACCATTACTTATATCTATTATTCTCTCATTAGAAATGGCAACACGAAAAGCATATCTACCCAAATATTCAATAACATTTTCTGCACTTCCTTTAGGTGGTTCAATATAAGTAATAAAGGTTTTGTTATATAAAGGCCTTAAAAAGTCGTTAAACTTTTTAAAGTCTTTTAGATAACTTAAACTATTAGGAAATGTTAAATCATTATGAATATGTTTTAACATTCCTAAAAACTTACCTTTAAATAGAGAAGATAATACTTGAACTTTAAAGAGATATTTATCATTAGATTCTATCCATTTATTATTATTTAAACCTCCACCTGTAACAATAGAATGAATATGAGGATGAAAGTCAATATTACTACCCCAAGTATGAAGGATAGAAGTAATACCAACTTTGGCACCTAACCATTTAGGATCTTTAGATAGTTCTAATATAGATTCACTAGTGGCTTTAAATAAAACATTATAGATTAACTTCTCATTATATAAAGTAAGTTCATTTAATTCACTAGGAATAGTAGTAACTATATGGAAGTAAGGACAATTAAGTAAATAAGAAGACTCATTATCTATCCACTTTTCTCTAGCATAAGATTGACACATAGGACAATGTCTATTTCTACAACTATTAAAACCAGTAATGGTTTTACCACAATCTTTACAAGTAATAGTATGGAATCCTGCTTCTTCTTTCTTACACTTTCTTATCTGATTATAAACTTTCCATTGTTCATTAGAGAGTTTATGAGTTTTTATATAATCAGGTCCATACATTGTAAATATATCTTGAATAGTATAATTATTTGTCATGCTTTATTCCTTTAATATTATTAAAGTTTTGTGATAAATGAACATAAATAGAAGTAGAATTTAAACTTTTGTGTCCCATCATAGATTTTAATACAAGTAAGTCTCCACCATTCATAAGAAAATAAGTAGCGAAAGAATGTCTTAAACTGTGTTCAGTTATTTCAGGTGGTAGATTATATTCTTTCTTCAAACTAGAAAAGTAGTTGCCAATAGTTCTTTCACAAATATGATTATTTACATTTTGACCAATAAACAAATAACCTTTTTTATGAGTATACCTTTTCTTTTGATAGAATAGTCTTAAAAATTTAATAACAATATCAGGAAGAATAGTAAATCTTTCTTTATTACCTTTACCTAAGACTCTAAGTTTGTGTTCTTTAGAGTAAATATCTTCAATTTTAATAGTAGCGACTTCACTTATTCTAAGACCACAACAAAAAGATAGAAGTAACCAACATTTATGTTCTAAGTTATCTTCATTATTAATTATTTTAAGAAATAGTTCTTTTGTAACTATCTTAGGAAATCTTTTCCTAAGTTTAGAGTTAGGAAGTAATACTTTACTAATACTTCTTTCAAAACAAATTAAATAAAAGAATCTAACTGCTGCGAGATTAACATTATAAGTAGCGGCACTTAAACCTTTATCTATAAAGTCTTTTTTAAAGTATTTAATAATATCATCGGTAGTTAATTTACTAATATTAGTTTTTTCATCATATCTATTCAAAAATCTAATAATAGCATATCTATAGTTTTTAATAGTAACTTCACTTCTACCTCCCATCCTTAAAGTTTCTTCACATTTTTTCAACCATACCTTTTTATTTTTTTCATTATTCATCGCTGTGTACTAGATTATAGGGGGTAAAGGTATTTTCAAACACAAGTTTATGTAGTATAATGAATATGTCGAAGATGGATATGGAAAGGAAATGTCTCTAATTAGCCAGTCACTTCTATATTCATCTTCGACAAATGAATAATATTTGGCTGGCTAATTAGAGATATTTTTTTGGAAATGTTATGAAACATATAGAAAATATTTATGATTTATTACCTGAAGAAATTGAAGAATTGATTAATAAAATAGTTGAGGCTTTAAACATCATTAAAGATAGAAAGAACACTAATTCTAGATTCGTTGATAGTGAGAAAACTTTAATTGTATGTCCAAGATGTAACTCAGAACACATAATTAAAAATGGCCATGATAAAAATAAAGTTCAAACTTATCAATGCAAAGATTGTAATAAAAAATTTAATGCTTGTACTAATACTCTAGTATCTCATGTTAAATTAACATATGAACAATTATTGATTTTTTTTGAGTGTATGGATGATAAATTATCAATTAGAAAAACAGCAGCTAAAATGAATGTTAATAAGAATACAGTATTTTTGTTACGTCATAAAGTTTTAGATTGCATATCAATAATAAGAGAAAATATTAAATTAAGAGGTACTGCTGAAGGTGATGAAACCTATGAATCTATTAATTTAAAAGGTACAAAGAAAGAAAATATGCCACGTTTTTCTAAACCTCGTTCTTCTAATAATGGAAATTCAAAAAGAGGTATAAATGACCATCTAGTGTGCATTGCTTCAGCTATTGATGAATATGATAATTTCTTTTTAGAAATTGTTGGTACTGGTCCCATAACTTCATTAGAAGTAGAGAAAGCATTTTCTAATAGATTAAATGATGTAACTTGTTTAATTACAGATTGTAAGACTTCTTATGAAAAATTTGCTAAAGATAATTCTATTAGATTAGAACAAGTTAAATCAGGAACTTATAAAAATATTAATGGATATAGTTTAGGCAATATTAATTCTTTACATTCAGAATGGGCTACTTTTATTTCTAGATTTAGAGGTGTCTCAACAAAACATTTACAACATTATTTAGATTGGTTTAGTTTTCAAAAAATTATTAGTTATACTACTGAAACATTAAAAAGGCCTTTAACTATGATGAAAAAGGCTACTGTTAATAAATGTAATATTAATTCAAATAATGTTTATGATAATTCTTCTGGTATTGACTTCAATAAAGTATATGCCGACTATAACTATTCACCCCTTACAAACTAGTACACAGCGTTATTCATAAAAAAAACTCCCTCCTTTTGACCAAAGAGAGAAAAAAAATCTTTTCAAATTAATATTTTTGTGTATAATATTAAGTGTGTTGGATTTATTAATCTCCTTGGTCGGAAATTATAATAAACCAACACATTTTATTTTGCAATATTTTTTTGCTAGAAAATAAAGACTTTTCGTTAGAAATTTGGTACAATAAATAAAGATAAAAATGATAACTATAAAATGGATGATTTAACAAGAAGTAAGTTAGGACTAAGACCAAGTGGCTTTAATGCTTTAATCAGTGATGAAGAATTAGGTGCTAAGAAAGTTAATATTTATGATTTAGGGCTTAATCTAGATATATCAACAGAAATAGACTATGTTAACTTTGAAGATAGAACTAATACAATTATTAGAAATCTTACTAATTGTAAAACTTTTAAAATACGTAATATACCAGAGATAACAGATGAAGTTACAGATAATTTCTCTTTAATTAATAATTTACTATTAGAAGAAGATTTAGGAGGTGTCTCTGCTATCTCTTATATAAATACCTTAATAAAAGTATTATTTACTAAGGAACAACAACAACACCTAGCTTATATTCAAATAAAAGAGAAGGGTAAAAGAGAAGATGAATACAAAAATAGCGAAGTAATTAACTATAATCCTAATGAAGAAAGAATTCATAAACATGATTATACAATGGGTATACCTACTTTAGAGGGATATAACTTTATCTATAGAGATGGTTCCCTAGAGTATTTAACCAAAAGAAAAGCTCGTAAAGTTATAGAAGACTCCATGAATATTGATGCAGATGTACTTAGTAATAAAGGAGGAAGTCTATGAATTATTTAAGGGAAATAGTAGAAAATAAACTAAAAGTCTTAGCAGATGCAAATACTATAGAAGATTTAGAAGAATTAAAGAAATATAAATTAATAGAAGAACTATTAAAAGATGATGCTTGTTTCTTTAAAATTAACAGTTCTATAGCATATTCTATATTAATAGAATTAGATATAGATAATCCCTTAGATTACTATAAAAAGTTAATTAGTTATAAAGAATACATTAAAAATAAAGAAAGCTTTAATTTGTAACATAAAAAGCACTTGCCTCTTTTAGAATTTATGATACAATATATATGTATCTGTTTTGCGGATGTAGTTTAGTGGTTAGAATATGGCCTTGCCAAGGCTGTGACGGGGATTCGATTTCCCTCATCCGCTCCATAATGAAATTAACCCTTGTAAATCAAGGGTTTTATTGTGCTTTAAAATAATTAGGTACAAATTAAGCACTTTATATAAGCAAAAATCATAGCAATTTACTGCTACGATTTTCATTATATATTCAATTATTTTTATAAATAATAATCCATTTGCCATTTTTATCAGCCCCAACTCTTTTTATATAATTGTTTTCAACCAAAAATTTTATATGATTTCTAATTGTTCTTGATGTTACACCTAGCAAATTAGACATTTCCTCTTGAGTAATACTAGGTCTATCTTCTATTAAACCAATAATTCCTTCTTGAACTTTTGTTAGAACAATATCAGAATAAGAAATTTTTTCTATTCTTTTGTTAGAATTCTCATAGTCAAATTCATTTTGATTATATTTGATACTTACTCTTATAAAATGTGGGAAGAAATGATAGATGCTTTTATCGTATTTTTTTAATATTCTTCTTATACCAGTTCCTAAATGCTCAACAAGTTCCAAGTCGTGAAAAACTCGCATAAGTTCTGGATTTTTAGGTGCAGAATATCCTTCTAAAAATTCTTCTTCAGTAAATTCACTTTGTATCCCACCAAATGAGGATATTTCTAATCTATCACTAAAAAATTCAAATTTTGGTGGATATTCATTAGACCAATCATTATGAACAATAGCATTGATAATAACCTCTCTAACAGCATTATAATCATACATAGGTTGTTCAATTCTTTCTGGATACGTTATTTTAGCATAAATTTTATTCTCTGTTCTAAACTTTTCTAGTACTCTATAAGTTGCTTTGACTAAAGAACAATCACCAAATTCATAATATTCTTCTATTTCATCAACATCTTCACCAACATATTTGGCAACTTTAATTGAGACTCTATTATTATCAGCTAGAAGATAAGCAACATAATTATATTTTCCGTCTCTTGTAAAAAAGCCCAATTGTCTTTCAAAATTATCACCTACATCAAAACCTTTTTCTGCATAATATATTTTTAAATCAGTAAAAGTTAAATCTTGTCTTGGTGAAATAATATTTTTTAAAGAATTTTTTGTTCTTTCTCTAAACATCTTATTTATTAGATGTTCATCCATTTTTTCATTAGAACTACCAACTCTAATAAAACAACTATCTGGAGTCATTCCCATACCTTTTATATGATATGGAGTTTCATATCCTTTCGCTATTGTTATCTTTAAGTATTTTTTGCCTTCTTTTGTAAATACTTCTAAATCAAATAATCCTAAAACAGATGGTTCGATACTAGAAATTATTTTATCTTTTATTTTTCGTTGAAATAAATCCATATTATTTTTTAATCCAACTACATTACCATTATCATCAACTCCAATATAGATGCTACCTCCATCTTTATTCAAAAAGGCTATAACCGTTTCTTCTAAGTCATCTACTAATTTAATTTTAAATTCTGTTCGTGAATCTTCAATAGCTTCTATCATTTTTACACCTCCAATTACAGTCAAATTAATAATATCACATTTCCTAGTAATTTCCTAGTAATTTCCTAGTAAATTTCCTATAAAATTGTACCAAATAGTGCTACGCTATGATTGATACATAAAATACAAATGAACTTTTTTATATAATAGGAAAGTTATACTTGAAAATCGAAAAAATGTATTGACAAACATATCTTCTATACGGTACACTTTAGTTACTAAAGGGAGGTTCGTCATATGAAAATATATAGAGCATATAAATTTAGATTATATCCAACAGCAGAACAAAGAATATTAATACATAAGACTTTTGGATGTAGTCGTTTTGTTTATAATTATTATTTAAATTATCAAAAAGAAAAAGGAGTACAAAAAACATTTGATTTATGTAAAGATTTAAAAGAATTAGAAAACCAATATGAATATCTTAAAGAAGTTGATTCATGTGCTTTAAGAAGTTCTATATTTGATTTAGAAGATGGTTTTAATAACTTCTTTGCAAAAAGAAGTGGATATCCAAGGTTTAAGAGTAAGTTTAATAGACAGTCTTATAGAACTAGTTGTGTAAGAGGTACATATAAAGAAAAAGAATATAGTAATATAGAAGTAGATTTATTAACTAGAAATATAAAATTACCAAAACTAGGAAAAGTTAAAATAAGAGGATTTAGGGATAAAGATAAAATGGGAGGTAAGATAGTAAATGCTACTATATCAAAAGAAACAACAAATAAATATTATGTTAGTGTATTAGTAGAAGAAGATTTGTTAGTAGAAAAAGTAACACCTACCACTATAGTAGGAATAGATTTAGGAATAAAAGATTTAGTAGTAACAAGTGATGGTATTAAATATGGTAATGAGAAAGTATTAACAAAATATGAAAAAAGATTAAAAAGATTACAAAGGAAATTATCAAGACAAGTTAAAGGTAGTAAGAATTATTTAAAGACAAAAGAAAAGATAGCAAGGTTAAATGCTAAGATAAAGAATTATAGAAAACATTATTTAAATAATATAGCGAACGAAATAGTAAATGAGCACGATATTATTGTAACAGAGAGTTTATTAGTAAAAGATATGTTTAAAGAAAAAGTAAAAGCATTTAACAAAAGTCTATCAGATGCAAGTTTAAGTAAATTATGTTCTCTAATAGAATGGAAAAGTAAGATAAAAGGAAAGTATTATTATAAGATAAATACTTATTATCCGAGTAGTCAAATATGTAGTCACTGTGGTTATAAGAATAATGAAATAAAAGATTTAAGTATAAGAGAATATGACTGTCCGGAATGTGGAGTACATAATGATAGAGATATAAATGCAAGCTTAAACATATTATTAGAAGGTTTAAAATTACACTATAACTTACAAAGTTTAGTTTAAATAATGTTTGATATAATGAAAAAGAACAAAGATAAATAATACCCAAGTACGGTAGCGACTATCGGAATTTAAGCCTATGGAGAATAAGGGATACCTTATCTATGAAGTAGGAATCCTTGGAGGTAACGACAAGGTAAAAACAAACTTGTTTGTTTTATTTGTTCCTATAGTGTGCATGACATCTTTAGTAAATACTCCATAATGAAATTAATACTCGCACTTAATTGTGTGAGTTTTATATTATAAGAATTTATTGAAAGGAATAATAATATGAACGATAGAATAACTTTAATATCACTTTTTAATACAGAAGATTTAAATAAAATAGATAATGTTATAAAGAATGTAACAGAACCATTATGTAAAGTACCATATATAAAAAATATAGATAATAGAATATCTATAGATACATTACCTTATCATTTTACTTTATCTGCTTGGAATATAGAAGAAAATGACTTTATATTAAAAAGGTTATCAAATATAAAATTTAATAGCTTTAAAATAACTGTTAGCAGTATAGAAGTAATGAATGGCAGAGAAAATAGTTATGTATTGTATTTTAAAATTAGAGAAAATAGGGAACTAAAAAAATTACAAGAAAGGGTATATAATATTCTACCTGTTGAAAAATATAATCCTAATAGTTTTGAGTTTCATATAACTATTCATGTCGATAAGGATTACGATAAAATAATTAAAATAAAAAAAGAACTAGAACAAAGCTTTATTCCTATTGAATTAACCGTTAGTTCTATAGGATTGTTTGAAATATATCCAGCAAATTTAGTAGGAAAGCATAGTGAGCAATAAACTATTATATGAGTAAACAAAATAGGTTATTATAGACTTTTTGACATAATTGTATTATAATATGCACAAAAAGGAGATGGCTTAAATGAATCTAGAATTATTAAAGCATGCTCAAGGATATATTGAAAAAATGGCTAATGGTATTAATCCTTTAACAGGAGAAATTACTCCAAGTAATGATATGATAAATAATGTAAAAATATCTAGGTGTCTATTCTATGTTAATGACATTTTAAAAGAAGTAATTGCAAATGGTGGAGTTAATAAAAATAAAGTTAAAAAAATTCCATTTAGTTTAACTCTAGAAGAACTTAACAAATATGAATATACTGGAAATTTAGCGATTACAAAAGTAGTACAAAAGATTAATGCATTAAGAACAAACGAAAATATGGAAAAACTAAAAGTTACTGAAATGTGTAATTGGTTAATAGAAATAGGTCTATTGCAAGTAATAGAAGAAAATGGTCATAAACTGAAAAGGCCTACAGAAAAAGGACAAAATATGGGAATGACAATTGAACATGTAGTTAATGAGTTTAGAGAGTATGACCTCGTTTCATATAGTGAAGATGTACAGAAATATATAATTTCTAACTTTAAAAGTTTATTAAAATTTATTAATAAATAATTACTAGATAGTCTTTGAATAGTCAAGACTATTTTTAAATATCTTTTCTAAATACATTAGTATCTCTAATAACAAAACCATTCTTTAAATATAAGTGATTTGCCGCTTCCCTAGAAGATCTAGAAGTTAATTCTATATAACTAATACTATCATTCTTTGCATAATTAAAGACAAACTCTAACATTTTAGTACCAATACTCATATTTTGATAAATACTATCAACACAAACATAAGAAAGAAAATAGTAATAACATTTCTTAAAAGGATTATATAATTTATCAATTCTAAGATAACCAACTATTTTTTTATCAGTAGTAGCGACTATACCAAAACTATTAAGACTATCATCTATAGATTTAATATTATCACTGATATTAAAATGCTTTTTTAATAATTTTATAACTTCATTAAAATCTTCATTAACATATTTTCTAATAACTAAATTATCCATAATCTTCCTCCAAATTTATCTTTTCTAAAGCAATTATACCAATAATTTACATAAAATTACAAAAAAATTAACTTTTTCCTGTATAATATAGATGGAGGTTATATGTATGGTAAAAATAAAAAATAATCGTTTAAAAACAATTTTATCTTATATTTTAATTATTTTAGGAGCAATGCTAGCAGCATATTCTCTTGATACGTTTTTAATACCTAATAATATTTTAGATGGGGGAGTTACAGGTATTTCTATAATCATTTCTAAAGTGTTCTCTATACCAATGAGTTTACTAGTTATCCTTATTAACATTCCTTTTATTTATATAGGTTATCGTAATTTAGGTAAAAGTTTCTTACTAAGAACAATTATTAGTATGCTAACTTTTTCACTTTCTCTTAGTTTCTTTGAATCATTCCATGAAGTTACAGATGAAATATTATTAGCGACTATCTTTGGAGGAGTTTTACTAGGAATAGGAGTAGGATTAGTTATTAGACTTGGAGCATGTGTTGATGGAACAGAATCAGTCGCTCTTGTTATAAGTAAAAAAACATCACTTTCTGTAGGGCAAATTGTAATGATTTTTAACTTTATTATTTATAGTATTGCCGCTTTAACATTCGGAATAGATAGAGCCCTTTATTCAGTTTTAACTTACTTTATAACTTATAAAGTAATAGATCTTGTCTCAGAAGGATTAGAACAAGCGAAAGCCGCTTTAATTGTAACTGAGAAAGGTACAGATATGGCTAATGAGATATATAAAAGACTTGGTAGAACTGTAACTAAAATAAATGGTAGTGGTCTTTTATCAGGAGAAAAAGAAGTAATGTATTGTGTCTTAACAAGAATAGAAGTATTTGAACTTAAAAAGATTGCTAATGAAATGGATGAGAGTGCTTTTATAACTATATTAGATGTTTCTGATATTATAGGTAATCACATAAAGTCTACTAAAAAATATAAAACTAAGAAAAGTACTACAAGAATAAAAGAAGTATAATCTTTATAAGTAAAAACATATAGTTAAAGTGTAAGGAGTGATACTTTGACTATATATACAGTACAAAGAGGTGATACCCTTTACGGTATTGCTAGAAAGTTTAAAGTTCCAGTAAGAGAAATAACTGATTTAAATGGACTATCTAATGTAAATCGTTTAATGATAGGTCAAGCTTTAGTAATACCTAGTGAAGTATTACCAAGTATTTTAGTAAATGGTTATGCTTATCCAACTATTAGTGATACAACTCTTGCTTTAACACTACCTAGTTTGACATTTTTAAGTATCTTTAGTTATCATGTAACACCTAGTGGTAACTTAACACCAATAAGTGATAGTAGAGCGATAAGAGCAGCGAAAGATAATAATACACTACCTATGCTTGTAATGACTAATATAGGCTCTACTGGTAGATTTGATAGTGATCTTGCCCATACTATTTTATCTAATGAAGAAGTACAAGATAGATTAATTTCTAATTTAATAACAACTCTAAGAAATAAAGGCTATGCAGGAGTTGATATTGACTTTGAATATGTATATCCTATGGATAAAGAGTTATATAATGATTTCCTAGAAAAAGTAGTAACTAGGCTTCATGAAGAAGAATTTATTGTAACAACAGCTTTAGCACCTAAAGTAAGAGAAAATCAGACAGGAACTTTATATGAAGCCCATGATTATGCTAATCATGGAAGACTTGCTGATCATGTAATCATAATGACTTATGAATGGGGGTATACCTATGGACCACCTATGTCTGTTGCCCCTTTAAATCAAGTAGAAAGAGTAATACAATATGCCGTCACTGCTATACCAAGTAAGAAAATACTAATGGGTATACCTAACTATGGATATGACTGGACCTTACCTTATGAACCAGGAAGACCTGCTAAATCAATTTCTAATACTAATGCTATCGCTCTTGCTGTAGAAAAAGGAGTAGAGATACAGTTTGACCCAGTAGCGAAAGCTCCATATTTTTATTATAAAGATGAAAGTGGAGCCTTACATATAGTTTGGTTTGAAGATGCTAGAAGTATAAAAGCAAAGTTAGACCTTGTTACTAAATATAATTTAGGAGGAATTAGTATTTGGACAGTTATGAATTATTTTCCAGGGATGTATGCTGTTTTAAATAGTAATTTTCAAGTAGAGAAAGGATAAAAAAGGGAAAAGACTTATGCTAATAAAGTCTTTTTTATATGTAAAAAACTTTATTATTTGAGTTACTATATAAATATTTACAGTATTTCTTGATTTTATTATGATAGATGTGCTAGTTTTGTATTGAAGAGTTCTTAGTTGATTGCAATATTTGTTAGAAACTTTACATTTTAGGAGGTTTTATTTTATGGATGATATTAGTAGATTACAAAAGATGATTGATGAATGTAATGATATTGTATTTTTTGGTGGGGCTGGTGTTTCAACAGAAAGTGGCCTAAAAGATTTTAGAAGTAAAGATGGACTTTATAATATGAAGTATAAGTATCCTCCAGAAGAAATTTTAAGCCACAGCTTTTTTATAAATAATACGGAAGAGTTTTATAAATTCTATAAAGATAAAATGAATGCCTTAAACATTTTACCAAATGTATGTCATGAATATTTAACTAAATTAGAAAAAACTGGTAAATTAAAAGCAATTATTACTCAGAATATTGATGGCCTACATCAAAAATCTGGTAGTAGTAATGTTTTAGAGTTGCATGGTACTATTTATAAAAACTATTGTCTTAAATGTGGTAAACAGTATGATGCTCCCTATGTATTTAATAGTAAAGGCATTCCTAAATGTGAATGTGAGGGAATTATTAAACCAAAGGTAGTTTTATATGAAGAAGCACTCGATGATGAAGTAGTAGAAAAAGCAATTGATGAGATTAGTAAAGCAGAGTTATTAATAGTTGCTGGGACTTCTTTAACAGTTTATCCTGCTAGTAGTTTTGTTAGGTATTTTAAGGGAAAATATTTAGTTATTATTAATAACGATGAAACAAATTATGATGGTATAGCAGATTTAGTTGTACATAAAAGAATTGGTGATGTTTTTAAACAATTAAAAATATAGGTGCTTATTATTGACACCTATTTTTATATGTATTTATATGAACAAAAAACTCTCATATAGAGAGTTAATAATCTAACTGGTCGGGAAGACAGGATTTGAACCTGCAACCCCTTGGTCCCAAACCAAGTGCTCTACCAAGTTGAGCCACTTCCCGATAATATGGTGCGCTCGAAGGGATTCGAACCCCTGACCTTTTGGTTCGTAGCCAAACGCTCTATCCAACTGAGCTACGAGCGCAGCTACATAGGTCTTTCTTTAAAACTGATACTATATTATCACTGTTTTCTCACTTCGTCAAGTGAATTTTGTAAATTTTCTTTTCTATATCATTATATGTGTGATATCATAAATATATGAGGAGGATGATAAAATGAAGATATTAGTGACAGGAGGTCTAGGTTTTATTGGAAGTCATACCTGTGTAGAACTATTAAATGAAGACTATGAAGTTGTTATTATAGATAACTTATCTAATTCTAGTATTGATGTTTTGGAAAGAATAGAAGAAATAACTTCCAAAAAACCTAAATTTTATGAGATTGATGCCTGTGATAAAGAAAAAGTTAGTGTTGTATTTAAAGAAAATAAAATAGATGCCGTTATCCATTTTGCAGGATACAAAGCAGTAGGTGAATCAGTTAGTGAGCCATTGAAGTATTATCGTAATAATTTAGATTCAACTCTTACATTATTAGAAGTTATGAAAGAAGAAAATTGTCATAATTTTGTCTTTTCATCAAGTGCTACTGTCTATGGTAGCCCTAAAGAATTACCAATTAAAGAAGATTTTCCACTATCTACAACAAACCCCTATGGTACAACTAAATTGATGATAGAAAGAATCCTTGCTGATGTTTCTAAAGCCGATAAAGATTTATCTATAATTGTACTTAGATATTTTAATCCAATAGGAGCCCATAAGAGTGGCTTAATAGGAGAAAAACCTAATGGTATACCAAATAATTTAATGCCATATATTGTTAGAGTTGCTAATAAAGAATTACCAATTTTAAGTGTCTTTGGAAATGATTATGAAACTCATGATGGTACAGGGGTAAGAGACTATATCCACGTAGTTGATCTTGCTAAAGGACATTTAAAAGCATTAGAGAAGAGTGTCAACTTTAAAGGAATAGAGTATTATAACTTAGGAACAGGAACAGGCTATAGTGTCCTAGATTTAGTTAATACTTTTGAAAAAGTAAATAATGTTGAAGTACCATATAAAATAGTAGATAGACGTCCTGGTGATATAGCAGCATGTTACGCAGATCCTACTAAAGCTTATAAAGAACTAGGATTTAAAGCAGAATATGGTATAGAAGATATGTGTAGAGACTCTTATAACTTTATACTTAACAATAAGTCCAACTAGGACTTTCTTTTTTTGTAAAAATATGATATAATGTAGCCATCAAAAGGGGATGAGGTTATGGGTGATTATGAATTTAAAGAAGAAGTAATGAGAAAGGCTGATAAAAGGGTGGTAGAGCAAGTATTGATGTATTTTAAGCATCTTGCCATACATTATAAGCTACCATATAAAGAATTATCTAGTTGGGCAGATACCTTTATTTATAACTATGTAGAATTATCTAAATATCAAAAAGATGATATAAAGCTAGTATTAAAGCAAAAAAATTGTAACCAACAAGCTTTATTAAATGAGTGTATTTATGAAGCTTTATCATCTAATCCTTTAATTAAATTAGAAGATGTTCCACTTATAAATAAAGTAACTAATGATAAAGATAAAATGATATTAGAAACAACGGTTGGAACTATTAGATTAGGAAAAGCAAGTGAATATTTTAAAGATACTAAATCATCATACATTTTTAATAAAAAACTAGCTGGTGAGTGTTTTGATAGAACTTTAGAGTTTGTTAGAGAAAATGAAGAGTATGATGCTATTGTAAGTTATGTACCTAATATCTTTGTAGGAGGACATTACCATGCTTATGCTAAATGTGGTGATACTATTGTAGATCCTGCCAGTAATACAATTTACTTTGATAGTACGGGAGACTTAATAGAACAAGGCGATATTATTCTTACTGATAAATATTCTAATATTGGTGGAGAAATAGGAGAAGAAACACCTCATCTTCTAAAAAAGGCTTTAAAATAACTACTGAACTTAAATGCTCAGTAGTTTTCTTTTACAAATATTCTTTTAATTTTTTAATAATATCATCTTGAAAATCTTTAAAACGATTAGCAAGTTCTAAGACTTTATCATCTATTTCTTTATCTTTATACTTCGCTAACTTCTTCTCTAAATCAATACTACCCATAGATACACCTTTAATAAGCATATCAGCCATGGCAGAGTCACTATTATCATCTTTAACTTCTTTATCAATACCAATATTAGCCATAACTTTAGAAACAATACCATTTTTGTCTTTCTTACAATTATTCTTATTTAATATCTTTTTAGCATCTTTAAAGTACCTCTCATATCCTTTAATGATATCTTCAACAGTATCTTTAATCTTGTTATCCTTTTTCTCTAAAGTATTACTTAACTTAGTTAAAGTAGAAATAGCCATTTCACTGTCTTTATAAATATGATTAACGATTTCTAAACTTTCATCCATATAAATCATTCCTTTCAATTTTAATATGGACTTTTTTAAAACTTTTATTCCAAATATTTATAGAACTTGATATAATTAAGAAGGTAGAGGAAGTGAAAAAATGTTAAAAGATTTAAATAATATTTCTATAAATTGCCAGAGTAGTATTAAGATTAGTGATGGCTTAACTATTTATTTTGACCCATATAATATTAAAGAAAAAATAAATAATGCCGATTATATTTTTATAACCCATTCACATTGGGACCATTTTGATTTAGATTCTATAAATAATTTGGTAAATGAAAAAACTATTATAATTGGACCATCCAGTGTCATAGAAAAGTTAGATAGTAATTACAAGACTTTAGAAGTAAAACCAGAAAATATATATAACTTAAATAACATATCATTTATGACAGTACCTGCTTATAACATAGATAAAGAATATCATCCTAAAGATGCAGGTTATGTTGGTTATATTGTAACTTTAAATAATGTTACATATTATATTGCAGGAGATACAGATGTCTTAGATGAGTTAAAAGTGATAAAAGCAGATGTTATTTTCTTACCAGTAGGTGGGACTTATACAATGACTAGGGAAGAAGCCGTAGACCTTGCTAATACCATAAAACCTAAATATGCTGTTCCTATTCATTATGGCCTGGCCGTAGGAGATGAGTTAGATGCAAAATACTTTGTTAATAATATAGATAAAGAAATAGAAAGTAAAATATTTTATTAAAAGGGGTAAATCATGATAGAGTTTAAAAATGTCTTTAAAAAATATAAAAATAATACTGTTCTTTCTAATATTTCGTTTAAAATAGAAACAGGAAATATCGTTTGTTTAATAGGAGAGAGTGGTTGTGGAAAAACTACAACTTTAAAGATGATTAATAGATTAATTAATCCTACTAAAGGACATATTTTGATAGATGGAGAAGATATAACTAAAAAAAATGTTATTGAACTAAGAAGAAATATTGGTTATGTTATACAACAGACAGGGCTTTTTCCTCATCTTACAATTAGAGAAAATATAGAGTTAATCGCTAAATTAAAGAAAATGCCTGATGATGATATCAATAAAAAAACTAAAGAAATGATGGATATGGTAGGACTTGATTTATCTTATTTAGATAGATATCCTACCGAATTATCAGGAGGACAGCAACAGCGTGTTGGTGTGGCAAGAGCTTTTTTAACAGATCCTTCTATAATACTTATGGATGAACCTTTTTCAGCATTAGATCCTATGACTAGAAACTCCTTACAAGATGAGCTTGTAAGAATTCAAGAAAAATTTAAAAAGACAATAGTCTTTGTTACTCATGATATGGATGAAGCCATCAAAATAGCTGATAAAATCTGTATTATGGATGGAGGTCATATTATTCAGTATGATACTCCCGAAAATATTTTAAAACATCCTAAAAATAAGTTTGTTAGTAACTTTGTAGGACCTAAGAGAATATGGACTTCCCCTGAACTTATTAAAGTAAAAGATATTATGTTAAAAAATCCTATAACTTGTCGTGAAAACTTATCTTTGTTTAGATGTCTTACTAAAATGAGAAACCTAAAAGTAGATACCCTTATGGTTGTAGATAGTAAGAAAAAATATTTAGGTTCTATTATTATAGATGAATTATCACCTAGTTCTAATCTAAAGAAAAGTGCTAGTAACTATATATCTAAAAACTCTATTAGTGTTAAAGAAACTGATTCTCTTTTAGATGTTTTAAATGTTGTAAATAATGCTAAAACAACTACTATTCCTGTAGTTAATTCTAAAGGTATTTTACAAGGTTTAATTACAAGAGGTAGTCTTCTTACTTCCTTAAGTAGTCAATTCTTAGAAGGGAGTGATGAGTAATGGAGTTTTTAGAATATATTGCAAGTAACATTGATGAGATTATCTCTTTATTAATAGAACATATTGAATTAACTTTTCTATCAGTCTTACTTGCTATTGTAATAGGTGTTCCTATTGGTATTTTAATAAGTTATGTTAAAAAGATAAATAAACCAATATTAGGTGTTGCTAGTGTTATTCAAGCGATACCTAGTATGGCTCTTTTAGGTTTTGCTATTCCTTTTCTTGGCATTGGTACAACACCTGCTATTGTTATGGTAGTTTTATATTCCTTACTACCAATTATTAAGAACACTTATACAGGTATTAGTAATATTGACAGTAATATGATAGAGTCTGCAACTGGTATTGGCTTAACTAAATGGCAAATACTTTATAAAATCCAAATTCCTCTAGCCTTACCAGTAATTATGGCAGGTATTAGAATAAGTGCCGTTACAGCGGTAGGGCTAATGACAATGGCTGCCTTTATTGGTGGAGGAGGTTTAGGGTATCTTGTCTTCTCAGGTATTAGAACTGTTAATAATTATCAAATACTAGCAGGAGCGATACCAGCATGCCTTTTAGCATTGGCAGTTGACTATATTATCGGTATAGTTGAAAAACTAGTAACCCCTATAAGTCTTCAAAAGGGTAGTGATATAGATAAAAAGTTACTAAAGAAGAAAAGATTACATCAAAAGATTATCTTGCTAGTAACTGCAATCATAGTAGTTATAATATTTGCTTATACATTCATATCATCAAATAGAAATGATAATGCTATTGTTGTTGGAAGTAAAGATTTTACAGAACAAAATATCCTTTGTTATATGGTTAGTGATGCAATTAAAGATAAAACTGATTATGATACTGTTGAAAAATGTAATTTAGGTGGTACCCAAGTATGTTTTGAAGCTTTAAAAAGAGGAGATATAGATTTATATATAGACTATACTGGTACTGTCTATGGAGATACTCTAAAATATGAGCCAATTACTGATATAGAAAAAGTTTATAACACTGTTAAGAGTGACTTAGATAGTAAATATAATATTGAAGTATTAGACCAAATGGGCTTTAATAATACCTATACTCTAGCGGTAAAACAAGAAACAGCAAATCTTTATAACCTAAAGACAATGAGTGATTTATCACGTGTTTCAAGTAATATGGTTATCAGTCCAAGTCTTGAATTTATTAATAGAGAAGATGGACTTGATAGAGTAAGTAGTGTTTATTCTTATAACTTTAAAGATATTATTGGCATAGATGGTAGCCCAAGATATACTGCTTTAATAAATAATGAAAGTGATGTTGTAGATGCCTTTGCTACAGATGGACTTTTAAAGAAGTTTAACCTTGTAGTTTTAGAGGATGATAAAAATGCTTTTCCACCATATTATGCAATACCACTTGTTAGAAGTGATACTTTAAAAGAGTACAAAGAAATAGAAGAAGTACTAAGTAGTCTTGGTAGCAAGTTAAATAATGATATTATGAGTGAGTTAAACTATAGAGTAGATGAGTTAGGAGAAAATCCTAAAGATGTGGCAAGAGAATATCTTGATAGCATAGATTTTTAAACTTTGACAAATTATATACTTTATAGCATAATATAGCCAATTTCATTGAAGGGGGATTTAAAAATGAAAAATAATGATTCAAAATTATTCTATGACTTTATTAATGCTAATGGATTTAATCCTGAAAACTATTATCAAATTTTAGAGTTAGTTCAATCTGTACCTAATTCTATGTCACAATATTTAAGAGAATATAAACAATTTCTATTATCTAGAAAAGTTACTTATAGTGAGTTAGAAGAATATGATATAAAAGGTGCTTTAGGTTATCTTGAAGCTGATGCAACAATAACTGTTCCTAAAACATTAGAAGCAGATGATTATTTTAGATACCATAGACCAAAGCTTCCATATAGACCTCATGGTTATATGTATCCAGATATTTCTGAATTTGATACAGGTGTTGTATTTATGGATGAATTTAGTCGTAATGAAGTATCACAAATCATAAGACTATCATGTGCAAAGAACTTTCCTAACATGTTTATCGGTTTTGTAGCTGATAAAAATGATAGAGAGTTGAGTGTTAAAGAACATTCTCTTCAAAGACTAAGTGATACATTTTATTACAATATAGTTCATGATACTGATAGTGAAAAGGGCAAAGAATTTTATCTAATGAAAAGAAAAAATAAGAAACTTAAGGTATAAAAGGTATAAAAGTTAGTTGAAAATAAGATATATTTATGATATGATGAATACGTAAAGAAAATTTACATATAAATAAAAAAGGGAATATCTAGCTTTGGAGTGTTAGGTACTATCCCATAAATTATTTTAAGTTAATAGTACCACTCTAAGGAGTAGGTACTAGTTTTATTATAATGAAATAAATCAGAATAATAAGAAGGATAATGATTAAACAAAGAAACTTTTCTATTTTTCTCATATCCATCTCCCCTTTCAACAGTATAAAAGTATAAGTTAGAAAGGGATAGTACCTAAACAACTAGATATTCCATTAATAATGTAACATATATATTAAAATAAAACAATCGAACAAGATACATTTTTTATAGAAATTTTGTTTGTAATTATAAAGAAGGGAGAAGATTAACAATGAAAATAAAATATAATGTTTCTAATATAAAGTGTACTGGTTGCGAGAACAGAATAATGAACTCTTTAAAGATGATAAAAGGAGTTAAGAGTGTTTTAGCAGACCATAATAAAGATGAAGTTATTGTAGAGTTGAAAAACGAAAAAGTAAGTAACGAAGTTAAAGATTTACTTAATAATTTAGATTTTCCTGTAAATAGTGAAGAACCTGTTAAATAAAAATACTTGGGTAAATTAGTCCAAGTATTCTTTTATTTTGCTATAACTATTAACTAAAACTTCTTCGATACCTCTTTTACAATTAGCAGGGGATGGAGATGGAAGTTTAATCGCTTCTATTCCCACATCTTTAAGAAGATATTTATTATATAAACTATATGCCTTAGTACCAGTTGTAAATATCGCTTCAATCTTACTTTTATCAACAATTTTCTTAATATCATTAGGTATAACATCTTTAATACTACTATCACTTGATGCTGTTATATTACAACTATATACGACATCAAAAAGAGCGATTTTATGAGTTAAGAGAAACTTTTCTCTATCTTGATTAGAACTTCTAATATCTTCCTTAAATACCTTTTCTAAAGTAGACCAAAATCTATTCTTAGGATGAGCATAATAAAAACTATTTTCTCTTGATTTAATAGAAGGAAAGCTTCCTAATATTAAAACTTTAGACTCACTATTATAAATTGGTTTTAATGGATGAACTACTTTCACAAATACCACCTCATGTGGTAGTATAATTATAGAAAGTGTTTTTGTAAAGAAGGTGTTTTAATGCAAGATATAAATTATTTATTATATAGATTATCTAAGTCAAAGTTTAGAAGTAGTTTTCATCTTAAAGAAAAAGATATAGAATATATTGATAAAAAAGGATTAGACAAAGTTAAAGAACATGCTTATGACTTTATAAATAAAAGATTAAAGCCAAGTGTTATTCCTAATGATGGTAAACAAACACCTATGAGAGGACATCCTGTTTTTATAGCAGAACATGCAACTGCAACTTGTTGTAGAGGATGTCTAAATAAATGGTATGGTATTCCAAAAAACAGAGAATTAACTGATATGGAAGTAGATTTTATAGTAAAAGTAATCATGACGTGGATAGAAAATGAATATAAGAAAAGATAGCTATGATATTTTTAGCTATCTTTTTATAATCCATATCTTTTATTAAATTTTTCTATTTGACTTAATCTTTGAGTTTTTTTTACTAATGTTTTACTATCATCTACAGTTGACTCTTTAGTATAATCATCAAAAATTTCTTCTCTTTCTTTTTCTTCATTAAGTATACTAGAACTTGGAATATTATTTCTTTTTGATATATTAAATTTTATTTCGTTTAAAATATAATCGTCATCTCCAAAATATATCTGATTTAAATATACTTCATTTATATAACCTTTATTAAATTTTAAAGTGGATTGTATTGCTGTTGGCATTGGTTGATTAATATTAGATAAAGAAGGTACTGTTATGTGTAATGTACCATCTTCTTTTTGTTTAACACTATATTTATGAAGGTGACCATGGAAAGCGATAGCCACATCGCTTTGTATAAATATACTTCCGTTAAGTTTATGAAAAAGATGAATTGTATCATTTTTTAAATGAACGAATGTGTTGCCATAGTTACCAACAATAATATCATGTCTATAGTTTTTTAACATAGTAATAATATCCTGATTATTCATATATAAACCACTAAAATCATGGTCGCCAGCTGTAGAGATAACTAATATATTTTTATCAAATGGAAAGTTCTTAATTACATGTTCAATTTGATAATAAGTGTCTTTAATATTTTGATTTCCTTTTGCATAAGTTCCATCTATTATATCTCCACAAAGAAATATAATATGTATATTATTTTTAATACAATAATTATAAACCCTATCTAATAAATCTAATCTTTCCAATTCATTACCACAATGTAAATCAGAAATCTCTAGAGTGTTTATTTCAATTTCGTTATGAGAAGTTATTATACTTATATCTTTTTTACTATAAAATTCCCCAAGTCCAGAATTGCTTTTAATCGGTCTATATACAATTGCACCATTAGAATAATATTTTCTATTATAATGAAAACCTTTATTCTGTAAAATAGTTAAATTGTTGAAAAGCTGTTTGTTTGAAATATTTAGGATATGGCATATCTCATTGCAAGTTTTTCCTTCATTTATTAGCTCTATTAATTTAATTGTTTGCTCCGTCATCATAATTTTATTTCCCCCTGCACTTTATTAAGTAAATAAAAACTAAGTCAAAAGGCCTAGTTAAATCTCTATATAATGGTGGGCTGTTAGGGATTCGAACCCTAGACCCATTGATTAAGAGTCAATTGCTCTACCAACTGAGCTAACAGCCCATAAACTGATTACTCATATAATATAGCATAGAAATTCTAAAAAATAAAGCATTTTTTGTTACAAAATGCCAAAAAATTCTATGATACTACAATTTTATCTCAAAATTTTCTGTTGGTATTATTAAATTTTTAATAGGATTATCTAAAGCGACTTCTCTAGTGCTATTACGCATATGAGTAGCGATTATTTTTTTATTTGGATACTTTTTACATATTTCTTTTATATCCAAAAATCCCATATGAGATTTATCACCATCTTCTTTTAAACTCATATCTAAAATAGAAACATCTGAAACCTCTACAATTTTATCAATAGCATTACAATAACTAGAATCTCCAGAAAAGCCAACAGTCTTACCATTAATATTAATAATATAACCAAAGCATGGTTTCATAGTACCATGCTTTGGTTATAGAATGAATCTTAATATTATCATCTAAAATTATGTTATTTCTGCCTTTGTGTTCAATAAACTCAATATTAATATTTTCCATAACTTTACGAAAATCATAAGGAAAACCTAAACGAAATAATTTCTGTATTTTCTTAGTAGTTCCATATGGGCAAATAACTTTTATTAAAGTTTTATCGTGATTAAAATATTTACCTAACATTAAAAAAGGTAAATCAAAAAAATGGTCTCCATGTAAATGAGTAATAATTATAGTATCTATTTTTAAAATATCATAATTTAAATGCTTTAAGTATTTTATAATTCCATTAGGAACATCCACTAAAATATGGTCATCAATAATAAGAGAAGCACTCATATAAGAAGAACCAATAGAACCACTTCCTACAATATTTATTTTCATATCATCACCGTTTTAAGTATAACAAAAAACTAGATTAAAATCTAATCTAATTTTTATTGAATATGTTATCTTATAGATTTTTTTAAAAAGGAACAACTTCTTTATTAACTTGTTTATTAATAAAATGCTGTACAATAAGTAAAACTATACCAAGAATAATACCAATAAATGTAATCATATAGAATGTATCAGTAACAGGTTTTAAGATAATAGTAGCATTTGCAACACTAGACATTCTATCACTTACTAAAGCCATTAATCCATTAAATAATAGAGTAGATATCGCTACTGTTATAGAAACAATACCAATATATTCTAAAAAGTTCTTCTTCTTAAAACTACTTACAAATAATAATACTGCAATAACTGCGATTATTATATAAAGAGTAGTATGTAAATTATCATCTCTACAAAGCTTAATAATATCAACTAAAAACTGTCCACTACTAGATACTTCTTCATCACTATCATTACTACTAGTTCCATTAATAACAACGCTTAAATTATTATTAATCGCTTCATTTGCATAACTTTCTAATTCACTTTTCTCATTATCATCTAAATTAAGTTCATATTTCTCATTTGCCTTATCAATAAATTCTCTAGTCTCTTCATTAACTTCAATATTACCATTATTTAAATAAGCATCAATTCCTTGCTGTAATATTTCATTAACATAATCTTTCGCTTCATCTGTTTGTAAAATAGAATCAACTTGTTCCTCTGAAACACCATAACTATTTGCATAATTATAAATCTCTTGCCCATAATCAGTTTCCTTAAAATCATTAACTACAACCTCATAATCAATATTATCAAGTATTTTTCTTGTAGAACTTGGACTTGTTAGACTACCTACAGTAAATACCGTAATAGTAACAATAACTGTAATAAATAAAGCAATTGTAAGTAAATAATTAATAAAAGTTCTCATAAATTCCTCCTTCTTTGCCCTTATTATAGCACGCGTTTAACAGTTTATAAATATATAAATTTATGTTATTATTAAATAGAAATGAAGGTGTACTTATGAAAGAGAAAATTAAAAGATATAATCCTGATATAAAAAGAGGTTTGACTAATAAACAAGTAGAAGAAAGATTTACTAATAATTTAGTTAATTTTAATACTGATGTTAAAACTAAAAGTGTTAAAGAAATTGTAAAAGAAAATGTTTTTACTTTGTTTAATATCATTAATATTGTCCTAGCAATCGCTATAATATCAGTAGGCTCTTTTAAAAACTTAACCTTTATAATTATAATTGTCCTAAATACTTTAATTAGTACAATTCAAGAGTTAAGATCTAAATATACAATAGATAAGTTAAGTGTAATATCAGAGCATAAGATTAAGGTAATAAGAGATTCAAAAATAGAAGAACTATCTCTTGATGAAGTAGTACTTGATGATATCGTTAAATTCACTAGTGGCAATCAAATAGTAGTAGACTCTATCATTAAAGAAGGAGAAGTCCTAGTAGATGAAT
>CAMLTY010000011.1 GCA_946486465.1 uncultured Mycoplasmatota bacterium | reverse complement strand
TTAAATATCAAGATTTAACTTTTAATATTAAACAAATGGGCTTTAAACATACAGGTATATTTCCAGAACAAGCTGTTAATTGGGAATATATGATGAATAAAATAAAGAATTCTAAAAGACATATTAAAGTCTTAAATCTCTTTGGGTATACAGGAGCAGCCTCTGTCGCTTGTCTTAAAGCAGGAGCTTCTGTTACTCATGTAGACTCATCAAAGGGTATGGTAGAAGTATGTAAAGAAAATGTAATCTCATCTGGACTAAAAGATAGACCAGTTCGCTATTTAGTAGATGATGTAGTAAAGTTTGTTAAAAGAGAAATAAGAAGAGGAAATAAGTACGATGCTATTGTTATGGACCCTCCTAGTTATGGAAGAGGTGCTAATGGAGAGGTTTGGGATATTGAAAAAGACCTAGTAACCCTTGTTAATTTATGCCTTGAAATATTAAGTGATAAACCACTATTCTTTATCATTAACTCTTACACAACAGGACTATCCAAAACATCTCTAGAGAACTTATTACTTACAACTATTAATAAAAAATATAAAGGCTTTGTTAGTAGTAGTGAAATAGGTCTTAAAATAACAGACAACAACTTAATATTACCTTGTGGTATTTATGGAAGATGGGAAAGTTATGATTAATATATTATATGAAGATAATCATTTATTAGTAGTAGAGAAAAAAGTAGGGGTATTAAGTCAAAGTGATGGTTCTAATACCCCTGATATGTTAACTATTTTAAAAAAATATCTTAAAGAAAAATATAATAAACCAGGTAATGTCTATTTAGGCCTTGTTCATCGTCTTGATAAAAATGTTGGTGGTGTAATGGTTTTTGCCAAAACTTCTAAAGCTGCTAGAAGACTATCGGAACAAATTAGGAATAGAGAGTTCAAAAAGACTTATCTTGCTGTTTGTAAAGGCATAATAAAATCAGATGGGAATTATCAAGATTATTTAAAAAGAATAGAGTATCGTAGTGTTGTTAGTAATAGTAAAGAAGGTAAACTTGCTAGTCTAATATATCAAGTTCTAGATACTAAAGATAATAATACTCTTGTTAAAATAAATTTAGAGACAGGAAGGCATCATCAAATAAGAGTCCAGTTTTCCTATCATAATCATCCTTTATTAGGTGATGAGAAATATGGAAGTAAAGGAAAATATCCTCTAGCATTATTCGCTTACAAATTAGAATTTACTCATCCTACAACTAAAGAAAAGTTAAGTTTTACCTTACTACCAAAGGAAGGTTACTTTAAAAACTTTACATCAATTGTCTAAGATTGTAAAAAAGGTTTGCTTTTTAACCTTTTTTTTGTTATGATTTAATATATAAGATAAGGGAGATGGAAGTCATTATGATATTAGCAAATTTTGATTTAAGCTTTTTTACATCAATTCCAGGATTACTAATAACTGGTGGTGTTTTATTACTTTTAATTGCATTAATTATATTTATTGCAACTGGAAGTAAAAAAGGAAAGAAAGAGAAAAAGGAAGAAAAGAAGCCTGAAGAAGCAGTTAATACTACACCTACTGTTGATAATAACGCTACTGTAGCAGTTGCTGATGTACCACAAAGTGTCGTACAACCTGAAACTGCCCAAAATATAGAACCTACTCCTGCCGTTGTAACGACAGAACCAGTAGTTAATTCTACACCTATAGTAGAAAACAATACAGGAGTTTCTCCTATGAATTCTGTACCACCTGTGCAAAATGTTGAGCCAAAAGTAGAAGCCCAAGTTCCTAATAATGCAGTTAATCCAGCTGTTACCGAAACACCAGCACCTGTTGTTAATGCAACAAATGAGGAAGTAGCACCTACTACACCAGTAGTAGATATGCCACAACCAAGCCAGGAAGTTGTTCCTACTATAACACCAACACCTATAGAAACACTAACTCCAACAGTAAGTGTACCTAATAATACTGTTACTCCTAATGCAGAAGTAGCAGCATCTGAACCAATTACTATCGTTAATGAGGAACCTACAAGAGAAGAACCTAAACCTATTTATGGTGGTGCTAGTCCTGTAATTCCTAAAATAGATGTAGGAGAAGAACATCGTCCAATTTATGGTGGAGCGGACCCATTAGAAAACACAGGAGCTATTCCTACAATTAATAATCAAGCGTCTATTAATAATGCAGAATCAACTCCTGTAGTACCAACTATTCCAACTGTTAACGAACAACCAAAAGTAGAGACGGTTGAACCTATAACAGTTACAACTCCACAGGTTGAAACACCAACAGTAGAAACTCCTAAGGTAGAAGTGCCAACACAAGAAACAGTAACACCTACTGTTACAGAAACGATACCTAAAGTAGATACTACACCTGCTGCACCTAAACAAGATGATGAAATAGAAAGTTTATTTTAAGAGTAATTTTACTCTTTTTTTGTTCTTTCTTACTGAATTACTACATACAATAATTTAGAAAAGAAAGGATGATAAAATTATGGAAACACTAAAAGTTTCATCAAAATCAAACCCTAATTCAGTAGCAGGGGCACTAGCCAATGTCTTTAGAGCGAATGGCAGTGTAGAAATACAAGCAGTAGGAGCAGGAGCCCTAAATCAAGCGATTAAAGCTGTAGCAATTGCCAGAGGATTCCTAGCACCAGCTGGTAAAAATATCGTTTGTATTCCTGCTTTTACTGATATAGCAATTGATGGAGAAGAGAGGACTGCTATTAAATTAATCATAGAAACTAAGTAAAAATACTTGTAAAAAATAAAAGTAAGCCTTATAATAAAATCAAGTCGATGACAAGAGACAATGTTAAGTAATTTTATTTAAGAGATACTGTGGTTGGTGAGAACAGTAATAAAAACTTAACTATCTCCTCTTTAGATGATTTTATATCCGGGCATTACCGTTATCTAAATTAAGTATAATAAGGATGGCACCGTCTATACTCCTTGTATAGACTCCTTAAAGCCATTCTTTTTTTGTTTTCGACTAGAAAGGGAGGAAAATATGTTAGATATTAAATTTGTAAGAGAAAATAAGGAAATTGTTAAAGAAAATATTAAAAAGAAGTTTCAAGATGAGAAATTACCTTTAGTAGATGAAGTAGTAGAATTAGATGAGAAGATAAGAGCTTTAAAACAAGAAGGTGATCTGTTAAGAAAGACTCGTAATGATGAGAGTAGTTCTATTGGTTTACTTATGAGAGAAAAAAAGATAGAGGAAGCGGGTAAGAAAAAAGAAGAAGTTAAGAAGATTAATGAAAGATTAGTTACTATAGAAGAAGATGAGAAAAAACTTAATGATGAGTTAAGAAGTAAGATGATGGTAATTCCTAATATTATGGATCCTTCTGTGCCAATAGGTAAAGATGATAGTGAAAATGTCGAAGTAGAACGTTTTGGGGATGCTTATAAACCAGATTATGAAATACCATATCATGCTGATATTATTATGAGACTTAATGGTATGGATAAAGAAGCAGCAGGAAGAACATCTGGTGAAGGATTTTACTTCTTAACAGGAGATGTTGCAAGACTTCATGAAGCGATGATTGCCTATGCGAGGGATTATATGGTAAATAAAGGTTTTACTTACTGTGTACCACCTTTTATGATCCATAGTGATGTAGTTACAGGAGTTATGTCTTTTCCTGAAATGGAAGCGATGATGTATAAAATAGAGGGAGAAGACTTATATTTAATAGGTACTAGTGAACATTCTATGATTGGTAGATATAAAGGACAGATTATTAAAGAAGAAGAGCTACCTTTAACCTTAACCTCATATTCACCATGTTTTAGAAAAGAAGGAGGTTCTCATGGATTAGAAGAGCGAGGACTATACCGTGTTCATCAATTTGAAAAAGAAGAGATGATAGTTATTTGTAAACCAGAAGATTCAATGGACTGGTATGAGAAGATGTGGCGATATACTGTAGAAGTATTTAGAAATATGAATGTTCCTGTTAGACAGTTAGAGTGTTGTAGTGGTGATTTAGCAGATTTAAAAGTTAAATCATGTGATGTTGAAGCTTGGAGTCCAAGACAACAAAAATACTTTGAAGTAGGTAGTTGTTCAACCCTAGGAGATGCTCAAGCAAGAAGATTAGGTATTAGAACTAAAGGAGAAAATGGAACATACTTTGTTCATACTCTAAACAATACCGTAGTTGCATCACCTCGTGGACTAATCGCTGTAATAGAAAATAATTATAATAAAGATGGTAGTGTAACAGTACCAGAAGTATTAAGACCTTATATGGGAGGATTAGAAGTAATTACACCTAAAAATTAGTAAATTAATGTATAAATATCAAGGGATTGGCCATACTGATAGTAGAAGTAAAATTGACAAAACATAGACGTGTATGGTATAATAAAGACCGCACGTAAAAAGAAGAGGTGTTTTAAATGTTTTACGATGAGACACAGGCAATTAATGCTTGTGAAGAAGACCCGTCCTTGATATTTGAACTTATTAAAGAAGGACATCTAGATTTAGTAGATAAACTATTAAAGAAGAAAATAGTTAGTTTAAGTACTATAGACGAGGGTGGTAATACTGTTTTAATGAGACTTTTAAAAAGTAAGAAATATGATTTAGTAGAAAAATATATTAATGATATAGATAGTGATATTAATCATCAAAATAAAGATGGTAATACCTTATCTCATTTACTTGCTACTAAAAATTATCTTCATACTGCAAAAATCATTAAAAAGTTAAAAAGGAATAAAGAGATTAATCCTAATATTAGAAATAATGAAGGAAAAACTATTCTTGATATTGCAATATCTACAGGTAATTTATGTACAACTCTAAAACTATTAGAAGATAAAAGATTTAATAACATTGATTTAGTATCATTTAACAATCTATATAATACTTTTATTAAAAGTGATGAGTTTGGTAAATATACTAAATTAACTAATTTAGAGACTATTGTAAATGAATTATCTAAGAAAGCTAAATTACTACCTAAAGTAAAAGAGATAGTAGATTTAGTTAAGAAGAACTTTGATATTATTAAAAATGAACTTATGAATAATAAATTAACTTTCATGGATAATATAGTAAAAAATGTCTTAATGGAAGTTACAGTATAAAAGAAGAAAAATAAATTCTTCTTTTTTTTATGTTTATATGCTAAAATATAACTGTTTAGAAAGAAGTGATAAATATGCATTTACCAGATTTTAAAGTCGCTCGTAGTAGTACAAAAATAGATTATAAAAAGAAAGAATATAACTTAGATTCTAAATATCTTAATAAATATAAAGGTAAAAAGTGTTTCTTAAAGACTTATGGATGTCAAATGAATGAACATGATAGTGAGAATATTAAAGGTATATTAGAATTATTAGGCTTTGATTTTACTGACAAAATAGAGGAGGCTGACTTAGTCTTATTAAATACCTGTTCTATAAGAGAAAATGCTCATAATAAAGCTTTTGGATTACTTGGAAAAGCAAAACATATTAAAGAGTCTAAAAGAGATTTAATGATAGGTTTATGTGGTTGTATGGCTCAAGAAGAGATAGTTGTTAATACAATTATGTCAAAATATCCTTTTGTAAACTTTGTAATAGGTACTCATAACTTTTATCAGTTACCTAAAATATTAGAGAAAAGTGAAGAGAAACAACAAATAGAAGTTTATTCAAGAGAAGGAGACTTAATAGAAGATTTACCAGTAGATAGAACTAGTAAATATAAGGCTTATGTTAATATTATTTATGGCTGTGATAAGTTCTGTACTTATTGTATTGTTCCTTATACTAGAGGAAGACAAAGAAGTAGAGAAAAAGAAGATATCTTAAAAGAAATAGATAATCTTATTAAAGATGGTTATAAAGAAGTAACACTACTTGGTCAAAATGTTAATGCTTATGGGAAAGATTTATATGATAATTATTCTCTTGCCGAGCTTCTAGAAGATGTTGCAAAGACTAATATACCTAGAATTAGATTTATGACTAGCCATCCTTGGGACTTTACTGATGAAATGATAGAAGTAATTGCCAAGTATCCTAATATTATGCCAAGTATTCATTTACCGGTACAATCAGGTAGTGATAGAATTCTAAAACTAATGGGAAGACGTTATACTAAAGAGAAGTATTTAACATTATTTCATAAGATGAAAGAAATGATTCCTAACTGTACAATCTCTACTGATATAATTGTAGGCTTTCCTGGCGAAACAGAGGAAGACTTTGAAGAAACATTAAATTTAGTTCGGGAATGTAAATATGATAATGCTTATACTTTTATCTATTCTCCACGTGTTGGTACTCCTGCTGCTAAACTTCCTGATAATACTACTAAAGAAGAAAAAGAACAGAGACTTTATAAACTTAATGATATAGTTAATACTTATTTTAAAGAAAATAATGAGAAGTTAGTAGGTAAAACAGTACCTGTTTTAGTAGAAGGTATTAGTGATAAAAAGAATGAATACTTTGGTTATAGTGATACTAATAAATTAGTTAATTTTGCAGGTGATGATGTAGAGATTGGTAGTATTGTTAATGTAGAGATAACAGAAGCGAAGACATGGAGTTTAGATGGAAAAGTTAGTAAGTAATGAAGAGATAGAAGCAAGAGCTTTAGAATTAGTAAAAGTAATTAAAGATAGTAATGATTATAAAGAATATCTTGAACTAAAAGAGAAGATAAAATCTAATGAAGAGATAATGGAAAAAATAGATAAAGTTAAAGCCTTACAAAAATCTTATGTTAAAAGTGCTTATCTTGATAATAAAATAAAACAAGAGCTAGATAAAGAATTAGCTAATTTAGAATCTATTCCTCTTTATAAAGAATATCTAATTAAAGAAAAGAAGATAAATAATATTATAATAAATATAAAAGAAGGACTTAATGTTATCTTTGAAGATATCTTAAATAATAAAAATTCTTAAAAAAGTATGAATTTTGTAAATTGACCTCTATTTTAGGGGCCAATTTTGCATTTTCCTTAGGCGAATTTAATAAATTCAGCCTCTTTTTTTATTGAATTTACAAAATTACCTTTTGCAATGATTTCCTCCATGTGTTAGAGTGTAGGCATCTGCAGATAAATCAATATTGTTGGAGGTATAAATATTATGAAACAAGAAAAAAATAAAGAAATTAAAGAAAAGAGTGAAAAGAAATTTATTAGTCTTTTGTCCGATACTACCTTTAAACATTTCTTTAAAATAGAAGACTATAAAGAATTCTTTAATACTATAATAAAACCATATACTAATATGGATATTAGTGAGTTTAGATTATATGATACTGAATTTAATAGTGGTAATGAAAAACGTGATTATCGTTTAGACATATTACTTGAAAGTGATAAATGTGATTTAATTATATTAATAGAGATGAATCAGTTTCCTAGTAATGAGATAATGTATAGAAATAGATTATTTGTGTATACTGCCCTTGCTAGAAGTCTAAATAGTGGAGAAAAGATAAAGAAGAAAAAGGTTATTCAAATAAACTTTAATAAAGAAAAGCATCCTTATGTCAGTAAAGCCTCTTACTCTGTTATGGATATAAATACACATAAGGAGATAAAAGATTTTAAAATTCACGAAGTGTATCTTGAAAATTACAAGGGAATAAGATATAATGGAGACAATAAAGAAGAAACATATCTATCTTTATTTACTGCTACTTCTTATGAAGAATTAAGAGAAATAGCAGGAGATGATAAGGAGGCGTTGAAGATTGTGGATGAATTAGAAAGACTAGGACTTGATGATAAGTTTGGGTTAGCTTATGACAATGAAATAATGCAGAAAAAAATGATTAATACCGCTCGTAACTGGGGTTATGATGATGGTAAGGAAGCTGGAATTGCTGAAGGTAAAGCTGAGGGGCTTGAAGAAGGTAAAAATCAAGAAAAACTCTCTATTGCTAAAAATCTTCTTAAAGATGGCATACCTATAGATGTAGTATCTAGAAATACTGGTTTAAGTGAAGAAGAACTTAATAAACTAAATAATTAAACAAAATATAATAACTAGTTATTAAATAAGGAAAGAAGCATATTGTGAATTGTTTCTTTCTTTTTGTTAATCTGTAAGTTTTTTGTACTTTTTAACTAGATAAAGCATAGACTAAATTAGAGGAGGGAAACGTATGGCATCTTTTAAAGAAATAGTAACAAAAGCAGTTATTGGTAAAGGTAAGAAACAATTTATTGATAACTTATCGTTACAAGTAACTAATAGTCCTAATACAATTCTTGGGTGTTGGGTGATTAATCATAACTTTAGTGGTACTTTTTTAAATGGAGTAGTAACTATTAATGGAAGTTATGATATTAATATTTGGTATTCTTATGACAATGACACTAAAACAGAGGTATTAAAAGATACTAAGAGCTATACAGAAACTATAAATGTTCAAGGAACAAGTGATACAGAAAATGAAGAAGTAATTGTTAGAAGTCTAAGTGGTCCAAGTTGTAGTAAAGCAGAGATTAATGGTAGTGTTATTAACTGTACTATAGATAAAACCCTAGGTATAGAGTTAGTTGGAGATACTAAAGTACGTATCAATACTCTAGATGAAGTAGATGACTGGGAAGAGATTATGGATAGTGATAGTGAAATAGATGAGAGAATTGATGAAGAAGTAAATGAAGAATATTTAGATAATCCCACTGAATAGTTCTTAAAAGACTGTTAACAAAAAAAGGTTGACAGTCTTTATTTTTTTATGTATAATTATAACAGTAAAAAAGAAAGGAGCTGTAAATATGGCAGTAAAATTAAGATTAATGAGAATGGGAGCTAAGAAAAGACCATTTTATCGTATAGTTGCAACAGATTCAAGAAGTAGAAGAGATGGAGAATATCTTGAATTAATTGGTACTTATAATCCAATAAACAGTGAAAAAGATGTTAAAATCAATGAAGAAGTTGCTCTAAAATGGTTAAATAATGGAGCAATACCATCTGATACTGTTAGAAATCTATTAAAAGAAGCAGGTATAATGAAAAAATTTGCTGAATCTAAAGATAAAAAGGAAACAAAATAATGAGTTTAGTAGAATTAACAGAGAAGATAGTTAAAAATATTGTAAAAGATGAAGATGCTGTTTCTGTTAAAGAATTTCCTAGTGAAAATGATAAGGAAATAATTATAGAAGTATTAGTATCAGATTCTGACATTGGTAGAGTTATCGGTAAAAATGGTAGAACTGCTAATGCTATAAGAACTTTAGTACAAGCTAGTAGTTCACTAAAAGATAATAAATATGTTAAAATTAATATTGATAAGTTTTAGGGGTTACTTAAAGTAATCCTTTTGTTATTGGGGGGAAGTATGGATTATAGTTATGAGGTAATTAGAAGTGAATTAATAGATATCTATAGTAATATTAAAATAGATAAATATCTTAAAAAGAATTATTATAATTATAGAAAACTTTTATTAAGTTTAAGTGATATGAAAAAGCAAGATAATAATGGACCATTAAGATATTTTTCTAATGATGAGATTTTATCTTTAGTAAGTAATTATCTAGATAGTTATTTTAATTGTTATACTAAAGACTTTGCTAAAACAACTATTTTAATGTATGATGTTGATACGTTATTAAAATATTCGAATGCAAGTGATGAAGATAAACTCAATGATGAGTTTAAATATATTTCTCTAACTAAAGAAGAAGCAGAGAACTTACTTATCGCCAAAGGAGTAACAGACTTTGTCTTTAATGATATAAAAGTCGTAAACTATAAGAATATTTCAACTTCTTTAAGTATCACTCATGAATATACTCATAAGATTCATAATAATAATGATAATAATAATAAATATACAGAAGAGTGGTTTATCTTTAGTGAATACTTAGCTTATTATAATGAACTATTATTTAAAGAATATCTAGAGTCTTTAGGATATAAATCAGATGTTACAATCGCTATTAATAGCAATTTAATTACAACAAGAGGACAGATTAAACTCTTTAAACTAATGGATGATTTATATCATGGGAAAGATGTTAGTTTAAAAGATTTAAGAATAATAGATACAAGTATGGAATTAGATAATATTCCTTTATTTGATTATCCTCATCTAATTGCCTATCTTGCCAGTATTACCAAATATGAAGAGACTAAAAACTTATCATTATTAGATAGAACTAAAGAATTAAATGAATTATTAAGTACAAGTATAAATAGTAAGGCTATAAAAGAAAATTATCTTGATATAAATGATAGCGAAACAGTAAAACGACTAATAATGAATTTTAATAAATAATTTAAAGCTTTAACAAAATCCTACTATGGCTTAACAAATATAAAAAGATATGCTGAAATATAGTTGTCTTTTTAATTTGTCCCCATAGTTCAACGGATAGAACAAGGCCCTCCTAAGGCTTAGATGAAGGTTCGATTCCCTCTGGGGACGCCATTTTTGTGTTAATTATACTGATTTAGTTTATAAATATCTAAATCAGTTTTTATTTTAGTTTAATTTTTATAAATGTTAGGAGGGGTTAAAATGTCAGTTTTTAAAATAAAAACATTGAAAAAATTATAAGTAATTTAAAATTATTGATTGCATTTATCAAAGGGAAATTAAAAATGTTCTAATATTTGAAAAGCGTTATACAATGTGATATAATTTGATTATTGAAGTATAAGGAGCGATTATTATGAGAGTTGAATTTAAAAGTGTATCTGACCTTCACCTTACACATCAGGGAGACTGGGTATTAGAAGATGATAAAATTATTTACACTGGTGTTTTTAAGAAGTCAAATATCTATTTTTCTGACATAAAGAAAGTAGATTTATCAATACCCGAAACAGACATGCCTCCAGTTATTACATTATATAGAAAAAGTGATGGGAAAATATTTCAACTATTGTATTTTAGAAAAAAAGAACCAGAACTTTCTAAAGGAATAGAGGCATTTAAGTATATAAAATCAAAAGTTGATGAGCCATTGAATGAACAATTTCAAGATAAATTAAATGAGCAATTTCAAGATAAAATAAAAGAATATAAAATGAAAAATGTTATTCACACTGATGAGAAATTAGAGCATTTAAAAAATAAATATTGGTCTTATATCAAATCTTATTTATTAAGTTTACCTAAGAAAGGAAATTATATTATATCAGGTGCTTTTTCTACAGAAATTGCCAATAGTTGTGATGAATTAAAAGAGTTTTATAATCATGACAAAATTCAATTTAACAATCTATTACAATATTTATGTAATACTAAAAAATGTATTAGTAAAGAAGATCCGTTAGGGAGAGGTACCAAGTATGCTCTTTCTAGTCAATTGGAACAAGAACCAAATATTACAGTTAACAAATCTTTAGCAATTAAAATACTAGCAGGTTTAAAAGATAAATACAAGGAATATACTGAAGGATGTAACAATGACAAAGAATTAATTGATGTTTATCAAAAGTTTTTGGGTTTATGGAATAAATATTCATCATCCGTTTTAAATACACAATTACACATAAAAAAGCCAATGAGTCCTGCCTCCTCTGCAATTGTTGGAACTGCAATTGGTGGCTCTTCTATTGGTGCGTTAGCAGCATTAAATAGTCAACAAAAACTTAAAAAGCACTACGAAAACGAAAGAGAATGTATTGCTAGTCAAGTAGCATCAGACAGTTTATTTCAACAATTAGAATTTTATTTTTATAAAGTTCAATCAATTTTATATTTATATGATGGAGTTTATGAAGATTGGCTTAGTACTAAAGATAAAATAATAAATTCTTAAAAGAAATACGTTGCAAAAAAGAGATCAGTTATTTGATAATTGTGTTTTATTAGTTACATGATTTCATAATAAAAGAAGAAAAATTTTATAACACTTTTATATGAATAGCTTTAAGGTGTTTTGCTGTATCAGAAAGTCTTTCTTACTTTGACCGGAAAGAAGAAGATGATGATAATTTGAACAGTAGTAATTAATATATAAAATAGAAATATTCCTAAACAATAATTAAAAAATAATTTTTAGACACAAAAAAATCGTCCCTATATTAGCAGGCGGACTATAACTCATTCAAAATATTGAATGAATCAGAATAATACAATACTACTAAACTGCATTTGCGTTATCTGACAATATAATAGTAATATATAAAAATAATTATTCCAGCAAATTTAAATTAGATTGTGTCAATGTTAATATTTTTTAGAAATGATACTTTTTATAGTTATGTATTTATTGATAGTTCCTCATTGACAAAAGGAACCCAGTAACAATCCTCATATAACTTTGTAATATCTTAAAAATAAGATATTACAACAAGTATGGTGAATTGTTACTGCCTATTATCAATGATTTGCCTATCAATAAATAGTTAAAATCAGATTAAGTTAAAGTATCATTTTAAAAAAATCTCTTGGTATCAATTTAAAAAAGCTTTAACAATAATTTAAAGCTTATTGTCTAAAAGTAAAAAATATATTATACTTATTATAAGATTGGAGGTAGTACTAATATGAAAAAACGTGTATTAAGTGCTATTATTATGATATTAATATTTGTACCATTATTATTTATAGGAGGTATACCTTTTGCAATACTAATGACTGTACTAGCTTTAGGAGCAATGTATGAGTTAATAAATATAAGGGAAAAGAAAAAAGAGTTTCCAACTCTAATAAAAATAATATCTTATTTACTAACTATTTTTTCCTTAGTTTTAACCTATAATCAAAATTTATTTAGTTATAAAATGAGTTATCAGTTAATAAGTTTTATTATTTTATTATTCCTATTACCTATATTATTAAAAGATAAAAAAGAAATGGATTATGATATTAATGATGCTCTATATTTAATAGGATCACTATTATTTATTAATATTGCATTTAATCTAATTTTAGTAGTTAGAAATTATAGTTTAAATTATTTAATTTACTTATTACTTATAACTGTTATAACAGATACTTTTGCCCTTATAACAGGTATGTATATAGGTAAAAACAAACTAGCTCCCACTATTAGTCCAAATAAGACAATAGAAGGATTTATTGGTGGAGTCTTAATGGGTACTTTTGTAGCAACTACATTTTATTATACTGTAATAGATCCAGGTATTTCTTTAGCAATATTAATACTTACAACATTATTCTTAGCAGTAGTAGGACAACTTGGTGATTTAGTATTTTCATCTATTAAGAGAACATTTAATGTTAAAGATTTTTCTAATCTTATTCCAGGACATGGAGGTATATTAGATCGTTTAGATAGTCTAATTTTTGTAATTTTAGCATTTATATTAGTAATGGGATTAATTTAGGAGGCAACATGGTTACATTAATATTATTCATAATATTACTAGGTTCAATTATTTTTATACATGAAGGAGGCCACTTCTTATTCGCTAAATTAACAGGAATATATGTTTATGAATTCGCTCTTGGTATGGGGCCTAAACTATTTAGTTTTAAAAAAGGTGAAACAGAATATTCCTTAAGAGCCATTCCTATAGGAGGCTTTTGTCAGTTAGCAGGAGAAGAAGGAGAAGAGGAAGACTTACCAAGAGAAAGGACATTACCTGGTAAGAAACCTTGGCAAAAGTTTTTAGTAATGTTCTTTGGAGCAGGATTTAACTTTATTTCTGCTATCTTAGTGTTATTTTTTATTTCTCTAGTTTGGGGAGCAACTTCAACTGAACCAATATTATCTAGTGTAGAAAAAGATACTCCTGCTTATGAAGCTGGACTTAGAAAAGGTGATGAAATATTAGAAATTAATGGTCATGATATTTGGACTATAGATGATATTTCTCTTTATATAACAATCGCTGATACTGATAAAGCTAATGAGTTTAAAGTAAAAAAAGAAAATGGAAGCATTGAAACATATAAAATAAAACCAGAAAAAACTAAAGTAGATGGCGATGAAAGATATGTTTATGGTATAGGTATGCAAGGAGAAGAACAACATGGTTTATTAGCATCTTTAAAGTATACAGTAGTTAAAACAGGTTCTTTATTTAAACAGATGGGAGTGACACTACTTAATTTATTTACTGGAGGAATTCATTTAAATCAGTTAAGTGGACCAGTAGGAATATATGAAGTAGTAGGTTCGCAAGCTAGTGGAGGACTTGCTAGTTTACTTTATTTATTTTCCTTCTTATCAATAAATGTAGGCTTTATTAATCTCTTACCACTACCAGCTTTTGATGGAGGACATATTTTATTTATAATAATTGAAAAGATTAAAGGAAGTCCTGTTAAACCTGAGACAGAAGCAAAGTTCCATGCTGTAGGCTTATTCTTATTAATGTTATTAATGATATATGTAACATTCTATGACATATTAAGGCTATTTTAAAACAGTGTAGTTAATTACTAACACTGTTTTAATATTTTAACTATTACTATGATATAACTCTTCTCTAATATTATCTAAGTTCTGATTCATAAGAGTTAAATAATCAGTTTCTGTTTCTCTTTGGTCATCATTCAAAACTATTATTCTATTAGAATTAATAACCTCTAAACTATTAGGATAAGTATTAATTAAGTTCTGAACATTATTAGTAGTTTTTATATCTTTATAACTAAATATTTTTGTAATATCACCATTTTCTACTAAATCATTAATTTCTACTAAATCTTTTTCACTAGTATCATCATTTAATATATAAACTTTAACTCCATATTTTTCTAAGAATCTATAATTATTATCAGTTGCAACTATAGTCTTATAAGGAGCACTTTCAACAGCAAGTCTAATATCAGCATCAAGTTCTGAAATATCAACTTTTAACTCTTCATAATTTTTATCAATTTCTTCTTTTAAATAATTATTTTCTATATATTCTTTTAATCCAAGTCTTACATTTTGACTCATCATAAGCATAAATGATGGGTCTAACCATACTTCTTCCATATTATAGTCATTATCAAGAACATAAGAGCTATCTATTATTTTTAAATTCTCATTATAATCTAACAAGTCAACTGCTAACTTTCTTTCTCTATCAACTAATCCTGTATAGATAAATAAGTCTTTACTAGCGAAATCTCTTTTTTGCTTATTAGTAAATTTATAATCACTAGTATCAACTCCATCAGGATAGATATTACTAACTTTAGCATGCTCTCCATAAAGCCTTTCTATAATATATTCATTAGGATAATTAGTAGTAACTATCTCAATATCTTCCATATCATCACTTTTACAACCTGTAGTAGTAAATAAAATTGCTATACCGAGAAAAGCAATCTTACCTAAATTTTTAACACTTCTTTTCATTCTTTTTCTCCTCTCTAATAACTGGGTCATATCCAAACCTTGCTCCAGGGTGACATCTAAGTATTCTTTTAAAGCCAAGAAAAAGTCCCTTTATAGAACCATATTCTTCTATCGCTTCAATAGTATAATTAGAACAAGTAGGATAAAAATGACAAGCCCCATGACTTGTTAGTGGCATCTTTTGATAAAGATGAATTAAACTAATTAATATTTTTTTCATATTTCTATTGTACAATAAAAATTAGTGTTAATCAATTAGAAGTGAAAAATTAACCTAATAAGAAGTGAGATATTAACATAAAGATAAAACCTATACTAAAAAAGATAAAGGTTAGTTTTCTTTTTTTATAACTTAAAGATTCACTTAATAGTTCATAAATACTAATATGTATCATAATCCCTGCAATTATAGATAGAATTATACTCATAATAAAGTTATTAATGATAGAAGATAAAAATAGATATGCAAGTATCGCACCTAGTGGTTCTGATAAGCCTGATATCAAAGTATAAAGAAAAGCTTTAAGTCTAGATTTAGTACTAAAGTATATAGGAATTGCTATACTTATTCCTTCTGGGATATTATGAAAACTAATAGCAAGGGCCAAAGATAATCCTAAACTCATATTAGTAGAACTAGAAAGAAATGTAGCAACTCCTTCAGGAATATTATGCATAATAATAGCAAGCATTGAAACAAGACCTAATCTATATAGTTTTTTATTACTAATAGATTTATTATCATTATTAGGTAAGAACTTATCTATTAACATAGAAATAATAACTCCTAGACAAATAAATATTAATAAAAATAAAAGAGCAGGGAAACCTTTAAATATAGTAGTTAGGAGATTAAAAGATTCAGGTATTAAATCAGTAAGAGATACACAAATCATTACACCACTTGCAAAAGATAAAGATGCTAAGATAATATATTTTTCATTCTTTAACTTAAAAAGTAGAGGAATAAAACCAATTAAAGTAGAAAGACCTGCTAAAGTAGATAATAAAAATGCATAAGTAAAGTTAGACATAGTATCACTGTTTCCTTTTCAGTAATAAATATGCTAAAAAAAGAGAATTTATGATATTGATATGATTATTATAAAGTGATACAATATACTCACGCTTAAAGGGGGATAGTTATGTTTATAGATGAAAAAATAAGAGAATATATAGAACAAGAGAAAGAAGGATGGCAAGAAGTTAGAAAAACGTGGGAAGAGGTAAAAGCTTTATCTAGGAAACAAAAAGAGTTAAATAATTATCTATCTACTTATACAAATGATTCAATCCATCAACAAATGAAAGAAGATTTTGATAAAGTTTTGGATAATATAGTATCTCTTGCTAATACTTTTAATTTTAAAACTGGTATAGAGATATCTATTTTTAATGCTATTTTAATTCATGAAGGATATTTATCTTTAATATGTAGATATTCTTCTAAAGAAGTTATAAAAGATATTAAAGAGTTTCTTGATGATAAAACATTACATGCTGCTTTAAAAATATTTACTGGTATTGGCTGTTGTCGTCATACTGCAGCTTTTACTAAGAAAGTACTTGATAGATTTAATATTGAAAACAATATGGTTAGAGTTGATGCTAATGAGATAGACTATAATATAAATGAAATTAGACTTTTTTTAAGTAATATTCATAAGAATATGTCTAATAATCCTAATCATGTAATTAATTTTATAAGCGAAAATGATTATAACTATTTTCTTGATTTAACCTCAAGTCAATTTAAAATATTTGGTGCATCTAACGGGTTTGCTTCTTCAATTGATGATTATAATTTGGTTTTTCCATTATATAGTTATGATTATAGTTTGTGGAATGATGAGTTCATAGATTATAGAAAAGTACCACCGATTTCTAGAGAAAAAGCTGATGAATTAATATATATTGCAAATGCTACTATTAGTAAATATGAAGCTAATCAAGACTTATTTATGGAATTTTATATTCAAAACTTTGATAATTATCGAAATATTACTGAGAATTATAATAAGATATATGAAAAAGAAAAGAGCTTAAGATTAATAAAATGTGATAAATAAAAGTGAAAGTCCTATGAAAAACGTGTAAATCATCATAAAAAGTCCTATAAAAAACGTGATAAAATGATTGAAATGTTTAATAATTAATGATATTATATCCTTATAAGAGGAGAACTATGTATGAAAAGAAAAATATATGAGGAATTATTAAAATGGAAAAATAATAATGATAATGTAAAACCTTTAATGATACTTGGAGTTAGACAATCTGGTAAGACTTACATAATAAATGAATTTTGTAAAAATGAATATAGTAATTATGTTTATGTTAATCTATTTGAAAATACTAATGTAATAGAGTTATATAATTCTAATTTAACATCAATTGAAAAGTTTAATAGATTAAAGCTATTACTAGATTTTGATTTTGAAAAGGAAGATACTATTCTTTTCATTGATGAGATACAAGAGAGTGAAAAATTAATTTCAGAACTTAAATACTTCCAAGAAAACCATAATAATGTTAGAATAATTTGTGCTGGAAGTCTTTTGGGCGTAAAATTAAAAAGATCAAAATTTTCTTTTCCGGTAGGTAAAGTAAAAATGTTAAATATGTATCCAATGGACTTTGAAGAATTTTTAGTTGCTATGAATCAAGAAATGTTAATAGATCTTATTAAAGATTGTTATAAAAATAATAAGCAAATAACATCTCCGATTCACGAAAAAGCTTTAAATTTATATAGAATATATTTAATAACAGGTGGCATGCCTGAAAGTGTTAGTAGTATGGTTAAGACTAATGGTGATTATATTAAGTATGATAAAACTATTTTAACTGATATTGTTAGTTCATATTTTAAAGATATGGATAAATATGTTACTAATGAAAGCGAAGCTTTAAGAATAAATAGAGTATATGATTCCCTACCATCTCAATTATCTAATATTTCTAATAAATTTCAATATTCTAATGTATCTAAAGATGCTAGAAGAAGAGAATATGCTACTGCTATTGATTGGTTAGAAGCTAGTAATATGGTTTTACGTTGTAAAGCTATTAAAACTCCAGAAATACCTCTTGAAGGCTTTGTAGATGTTGATACTTTTAAATTATATTTAAGTGATGTAGGTATACTTAATAATATTTTAAAACTAAATATCGAAGATATTTTAAGTGATAATATATCACTATATAAAGGTGTAATAGCAGAAAACTTTGTTGCTAATCAGTTAGTATGTAATGGATTTGATTTGTATTATTATAGAAGTAATAATACAAGTGAAGTTGATTTTCTATTATATACAAAAGATGGAATTATACCAGTAGAAGTAAAGGCAGTAAATGCTACTCAATCTAAAAGTTTAAAATTATATATAGAAAAATTTAAACCAAAATATGCAATTAGAATAAGTACTAAAGATTTTGGATATGATCCTAAAACTAATATTAAGTCCATACCTTTATATGCAACATTTTTAATAAAAGGCGATGATTAAATGAACTATAATTTAGAATGTGAAAAGATATTAGATAGAATTGATTTAAATAATAAACCAACATTATTATTGCATGCTTGTTGTGCCCCTTGTTCTTCATCAGTCTTAGAGAAAATATCAGAATACTTTGATATAACAATTTTATTTTATAATCCAAATATCACTGATTATAAAGAGTATCTTAAAAGAAAAGAAGAGTTAGAAAAATTTATTAAACTAGTAGGTTATGATATTAAACTTTTAGATTGCAATTATGATAAGGAAAAGTTTTTAGATATATCTCGTGGCTTAGAAGACTTAAAAGAAGGGGATATTAGATGTTATAAGTGTTATAACTTAAGATTAGAAGAGACTGCAAGAATTGCCAAAGAACATAACTTTGATTACTTTACAACAACCTTATCCATTAGTCCTTATAAGAATAGTAAATGGTTAAATGAAATAGGAGAAGAGTTATCTAAAAAATATAATATTAATTATTTATATGCAGACTTTAAAAAGAAAAATGGTTATAAAAGAAGTATAGAACTATCTCATATCTATAATCTATATAGACAAGACTATTGTGGTTGTATTTATTCTAAAGTAGAACGTCTTAAACACCTTCAAGATTAAAACTAGGTATAAATGATTCACTACAAGTACCACCTTCTTGCATATAAGCATTTTTAATACCTAAATCTATGGCATAGTCTATTACGTCATTGTATTCATCCTCATTAACATTTTTATTTAAGAAAGGATAATCTTTAATATAATTAACAGGTGTATACTGATTCATAATACTAAGATAGATATTATCTTGGTATTTTTTATATAAATAATTTATTATCTTTTTAGTATCATCACTCTTAGTAGGTAAGACTAAACATCTAACAATAATACCTTTAGTCATTAGACCATTATCATTAAATTTATTTTTGCCTGTTTGTCTATACATTTCATCTAATGCTTTACTAGCAACTTCAAAATAGTTAGGGCATTTTGATAAATCTTTACCTAATTTATTGTCAGAATACTTAAAGTCCGTTAAATAAATATCAATATAACCCTCTAATAGTTTTAGTGTCTCTACACTTTCATAACCACTAGTATTATAAACTATAGGAATAGATAAACCCTTACTTCTTGCTAGTTTAATCGCCTCTATAATACTAGGAACATAGTGAGTAGGAGTAACTAAATTAATATTGTTAGCATGTTTTTCTTCTAACTCTAGCATCATTTCAGAAAGTCTTTCTATAGTTATTTCTTTACCAAAGCCATCAGTAGATATCTCTTTATTCTGACAATAACAACACTTTAAATTACAATTACTAAAGAAGATAGTACCACTGCCATTATTACCTGATATAGAAGGCTCTTCAAAGTAGTGTAGAGCACTCCTTGCCACTTTAACTTTATCAGTCGCTTTACAATATCCTAAAGTTTTAGACCTATCTATTAAACAATTTCTTGGACATAAATTACATTTTTTATATAATTCTAACATATTTACCTCTTTTCTAAAGAACAAATTTTCTGTATCATGTTCGCTTGATTTGTTGTGTTAGACATGCTATTATATCTACTAGGAATACCTAGTAGAGGTGTTTTGCCTCTTTCATAACTCTATTATTATTCAGGGGGAGAAAGGGGAGATATTTATGAGTAAGAAGGACTTCATGATAGTAATATTATTAATTATAATTATACTCCTAATTATTTATAGATAGTAAAACACCCTATTACATCTTTGTGAATAGGGGTTTTACTTCTAAACCTTTTTAGAGGTAACACCCGAAACGCAAACTAGGTATTCCTCTTTTTTTATAATATGTAAATTTCTTTTACATATTCATAGTATCATAAATATATAGTAATTTCAAGTATCCAATATTATTATCTTTAAAGGAAACAAGGAATTAATTTGTTTTTTTGATATTGATAAAATAACAAATGATGCTTGAAGAAATTGGTAAATAATGTCAAGTTATTTATACAAAAATGAACGATTATTGAACGATTGAACGATTATTGAACGATTTTTCTTACAAAATTAAAAAAGTATTGTATAATGTATATAAGGACGGTGATAAAGATGCAAGAAAATGAAAATATAGAATTTAAAGAACTATATACAGAAAATATATATAAAGAAATAGTTGCTTTTTTAAATTCTGGTAGTGGAACTATATATATTGGTTATAATGATAATGGAGAATTAATTGGTTTAGAAAATGTTAAGGAAACAGAAGAAAAAATATCAAATGGTATTAGAGGAAAAATAGTACCTGATTGTTCAGTGTTTGTATCTATAAATAACGCTACTTTAGATAATAAAGACTATATTATAATAAACGTAAGTAAAGGTGTTAATATATATTCATTAAAAGATAAAGGTATTATTAAAGGAACTTATATAAGAAATGGTTCTTGTTCAATGCCTGCTACAGAAGAGACAGTTAAACAAATGATTATTAAAAATAGTAATATAACATTTGAAACCTCAGTTGCAAATAATCAGAATTTAACTTTTAATTATATTCGTGAAGCTTTTATGGGAATAAATATAGATATTAATAATAAAAATATTATGAAAAATTTATTTATGCTTGATAATAATGGTAATTATACAAACTTAGCTTTACTACTATCAGATCAGAATCCTTATACAGTTAAAGTTGCAACATATCAATCAGTTAACAAAACTAACTTCTTAGATAGAAAAGAATTTGGAGGCTCACTTTTAGAAGTATATGATAAGACTTTATCTTATTTAAAAATTAATTCTGCAACATATGGGCTAATAGATAGTAGTATAAGAGAAGATATAGAAGAATATCCTGAATTTATTTTACGAGAAATTATACTTAATTCCTTAATACATCGTGATTACTCGGTATTAACTTCTAATATTATTAATATATATAAAGATGATAGTATTGAATTTATAAGTTATGGTTCATTATATGGAAATATTACAATAGAAGATGTACTAGCAGGATTATCTACCTCAAGAAATCCTCATTTACAATCAATATTTATGCGATTAAAACGTGTAGAAGCGATTGGCAGTGGACTTAGAAGAGTTAATTCTTATTATAAAAGTAAAAATTTGGATTTTCTTGTAAATGCCTTACCTTCTTCATTTGTAGTGAGACTTCCAAGAATTACTATTGATAAACTAGCTGCAAAAGATGATTATAAAATAATAATTGATTATCTTAATATAAATGGAGAAATAACAAGAAAAGAAGCAGAAAGACTATTAGATAAAGAGAAGACTACTACTTCTAATGTTCTTAGCAAAATGATAAGTGATAAAATAATTAAAAAGATAGGTAAAGGACCAAATACTAAATATATTAAAATATGATGAAAGGAAGAACTTGGTAAATAATATCAAGTAGAGTATATTTTAAAATCTATATAACATAAGGTATAATAAATAAAGAAAGAAGGTTTTTTATGAAATATTATTGTATTGGAATTAAAGGAAGTGGAATGAGTACTCTTGCTCAGATGTTATATGATATGGGTAATGAGGTATCAGGTTATGATGATGCGAAAGATTATAAATTTACACAAAAAGGACTAGAAGATAGAGGTATAAAAATCTTTTATGATGGTAATCATAAATTAGATAAAGATACTGTTGTAACGGCATCTCGTGCTTTTAGTGATGAACATCCTGAAATTAAAAGAATAAAGGAGTTAGGTATTACATTTAAACCATATAATGAAGTAGTAGGTGAAATAACTAAAGAATTCAATACTATCTCAATTAGTGGGACTCATGGAAAGACTACAACAACATCTCTTTTAAAACATTTATTTATAGATACCATTGGTTGTAATTACTTTATAGGTGATGGAACAGGTCATATTGATATGAAAAACAAGTTATTATTAATAGAATCAGATGAATTTAACCGTCACTTTCTTGCCTATCATCCCACAACTGCTATCATTACTTGTATTGAACTTGAACATACAGAAATCTATAAAGATTTAGAAGATACTATTAGAACCTTTGAAAAGTTTGCCAATAAAGCTAGAAAGGTTATTGCAAGTGGTGATGATGAAAATATCAGAAAGATTAACTTTAATAATGAAGTAATCTTTTATGGTGAAGATGAATCTAATGACTACATTATTAAAAATATTAAATTAGAGACTACTGGTTCAAGTTTTGATTTATATAAAAAGGATGAGTTCATAGATAATTTTAGTGTTCCGTTATATGGACATCATATGGTTATGAATACAGTAAGTGCGATAATTTGTGCTTTAGATGAAGGAGTTAGTAAAGAAAAAATTAAAGAGTTATTACCAAGTTTTAAAAATGCTGATCGTCGTTTTGCAGAGAAAAAGGTGGGTAATACAATTATAGTAGATGACTATGCTCATCACCCAACAGAAGTTAAAGTTACCCTTGAAGCGATTAGACAAAAATATCCTAATAAGAAATTAACAGTTGTCTTTCGTCCTAATACTTATTCTAGAACATCACACTTTAAAAAAGAATTTGCAGAGGCTCTAAAAGTCGCTGACAAAGTATACTTAACCCCAATTAAATGTGATAGAGAAAATCCAAAAGACTATCCACTAATTAAATCAGAAGATATTATAGAACTAATTCCAGGTAGTGAACTTGTAGATGATGATACAGTTAGTAAAGTTTTAAAAGATAAAGATGGAGTCGTCGCCTTCATGGGATGTGCCACTGTATCTCACTTGATTGAAAATTTTACAAAAGCATTAGAAAATATTGAATAATTTAAAATAACTGTGCTATACTATAATTGTCTAAAGAAAATGATGCGGATGACTTAGTATAAAACCGACTAAAGAGACGATAAGGGAGTATTGATGATTGTCACGTTCGTGTTGAAGACCTTTCCACTGGTTAGGGATCCTAAGAACTGACTATATACACCCACCTGTACATAAGTATAGGTTTTATCGTAGATCCAAAACGTTTCTTTGGACTTTTTTATTGCATTTTTTTTAAGAAATAGTGTATAATATAAGAACCTTTAAGGGGTGATATAAATGTCTAAAAAAAGAGATAAAATTGTTGATCTAGAATTAATTGATAAAGAAAAAGCTTTAGATACACAATTATTAGAAAATAAAATTAAGTTACAAACAGAAATAGATTTACCTGCTATTAATTATGTTAAGACACTTGAATTAATAAGAGATATTGTTATTCTCTTACGTGATAATGAAAAACCATTACCAGATGAATTTTACAGACATTATGATTTAGTATTAAGTGAAATAGAACCTGCTATAGATGATTTAACACTAGATTCTTTAAGTCTAGTAATAGAACAGTATAAAGATATTGTAGAAATTGATAGAGGACATAATTTTAGTAAACATTATCAACTTAAGAATAATATAAAATCAAGACATAAAGAATTTCAAAAGGTAATAACAAGTCATAAATAAAAGGGGATGAAGTTATGCAAAAAGAAAAAGTTGATAGCAAAGAAGTTTTATTAAAACATATCGCTAAAATAGATGAGTATTTTAATAATAAAGAACCTATTCCAGAAGATGAAGCAGTTAAAACATTATTAATGGTAGGAATGGCTTCTAAAATTGGTGAAAAGAACACTATTTGTCATATATCTAGATTAGACGTAAGACATAATTGTTATTTGACATTACAAGGAAGTTATAAAGCAATATCTAAAGAAGCATCTATTGCACTTAACAATCCAACTAATGATAATCTTGCAATTATTATAGGACAGTTTGGTATATTACAATATTTAAAACAATATTTAGAAAGAGAAAAAGAGATTCCTTTAAATATATTGTTGGAAATGAATGCAAGAGTTGTTAAAGGAATAAGTAAAAGCGAAAAAATATTTAAAAAAATTAATAATATTGAAAGGTAGTAAGATTATGGATATGAATGGGAATTTATCTAGATTAATAGATGAAGTAGCAAAAGAATTAGGAATACCTATAAATTATATTGGTAAAAAACAAAACCCACCCAAATCTTTATCTGATAAAGAAGTTAGCATGCAAGAAAACACTCCTAGTTTTGATGGTGAGAGTGATAATGAACAAATTGAAAGTGATAATGAACCAAAAACAAGAAAAAGATAAAATTAAAATATTAATAAATAAGTTTGAGAAGTAGGTAATTTTACTTACTTTTTATTTTTTTGTTGACATATGACAAGTTGTCACATATAATGATATAGTGACTGTTGGGAGGGAGTCTAATGCCTAGTGATACATTCTTAAGATTAAATGATCTAAAAAAGAAAAAGCTAATAGATGCTAGTTTTAAAGAGTTTTCCCTTAATAATTTTAATGATGCCTCTATTAATAGAATTATTAAAGAAGCAGGTATTTCTAGAGGAAGTTTCTATATGTATTTTGAAGATAAAAAAGACTTGTATTTCTATCTTTTAGAACAATATGGGGAAATACTTAGTAATAATATGAAAAAAGACTTAATAAAAAATAAAGGAGACCTTTTTAAGATGTTTCAAGATAACATTGAAGAAAGTTATAATTCCTTTAAAAATAATAATATTAACTTCTTTAAGAAATCTTTAGAAAATGTCACTATTATGGAAGAGTCTAAAAGAACCTTTGGTTTTAGAGATAAGAGACTTTTACAAGAACTTATTCCTAACATTAATTTAGAATTACTTAATGATAAGGCTAGACGTCATATTGAAGTAATTTTTGCCATTAATATGCACCTATTGATGGTAACATTAATTAAGTTGTTAAAAAGTGATAGTCTTGATGAAGAGATACTTAAAGACTATTATGAACAACTAGATATTTTAAAATATGGGTGTGTTAAGAAGGAGGATTTATGTTAAAAATATTTAGATATTTAAAAGATAATATTTTATCAGTTATTCTAATTATTTTACTACTAATAGTTCAAGCGAACTGTGATTTAACTATACCTCAGTATACTTCTAATATTATTAACGTAGGAGTACAACAAGGTGGAATAGAAGAAGTTAATCCTAAAGTAGTTAGAAAATCTAAGTTAGACGAGATTTTACTTTTTGTAAGTGATAAAGACAAAAAAGAGATTTTATCTAATTATGAGTTAATCACTAAGAAAAGTGATGAACATGACTATGATATTTTAGATGAAGAACCGGTCTATGTCATTAATGATGAAGATAAGTCTAATAGTGACTTGGAGAAAGCAATATTAGTTGATTATATGTTAACAAGTAAAGAGAGTGAAGCAGTTAACATTCAAAATGAAATTAAAAAAGATATGCCAGAGTCTATGCAAAATATGGCTATAATTGATATCATTGAAATGTTACCTGCAGATGAACTTAATGAGATGAGAAAATCTATTAATGAACAATTTTCTTCAATGCCAGATAGTATTATAAGTCAAAGTGCTGTTTCTGCTATTAAATTAGAATATGTCGAAGTTGGACTTGATACTGATGCTATTCAAACTAATTACATTATAATTACAGGCCTTAAGATGTTAGGACTTTCTCTAATAAGTGTAGCATCAACAATTCTTACAGTCTTATTAGGTGCTAGAGTTGGTTCTGGCCTATCTAAAAGAGTAAGAAGAAAAGAATTTACAAAAGTCTTAAACTTTGGTACAGCTGAATATAAAACTATTGGTATCTCATCATTAATTACTAGAAGTACCAATGATATTCAACAAGTACAAATGATGATTATTATGACCTTAAGACTATTTATCTATGCCCCAATAATTGCTTTTGGTGCAGTTAGAAAGGTATTTGAAACCGCTCCATCAATGACTTATATTATTTGGTTAGGAATAGTTTGTGTCTTAACATTAATATTTACTTTATTCGCTCTATCTATGCCTAAATTTAAGAGAGTACAAAAACTTATTGATAAATTAAACCAAGTAACAAGAGAAATTATTACAGGGATTCCTGTTATTAGAGCTTTCTCTAATCAAAAATATGAAGAAGAAAGATTTAGCGTTGCGAATACTAACTTAAAGAAAACAAACCTATTTGTTAATAGGGTAATGAACTTAATGATGCCTGGTATGATGTTTATTATGAATGGTATTGTTGTTCTAATTATCTGGATAGGAGCTCATAAAATAGATGATGGCTTATTACAAGTTGGAGATATGTTAGCCTTTATCCAGTACTCAATGCAAATAATTATGTCATTCTTGATGATATCAATGTTTTCTATTATGCTACCACGTGCTAATGTATCTGCAAATCGTATTATGGAAGTATTAGAGACAGATCTTTCTATTAGGGATCCAGAGAAACCTAAAACATTTAGTAAGAGAATTAAAGGACTTGTTGAGTTTAAAAATGTTAGTTTTAGATATCCTGATAGTGATGAGGATGTTATTACTGATGTAACGTTTACGGCAAAACCAGGAACAACTACAGCCTTTATTGGTTCTACTGGTAGTGGTAAAAGTACTTTAATTAACTTAATACCAAGATTATATGATGTTACTAAAGGAGAAATATTAGTTGATGGTATAAATGTTAAAGATGTTAAACAGAGTGATTTACATGATAAAATTGGTTATGTTCCTCAAAAAGGTGTATTATTTTCAGGTACCATAGAGTCTAATATTAAATATAGTAATGAAGATATGCCTGATGAGAAAATGATAGAAGCAGCACGAATTGCTCAAGCAGAAGAGTTCATACTAGCTAAAAAGGAAGGTTATAAGAGTCCTATTAGTCAAGGAGGTACAAACGTATCTGGTGGACAAAAACAAAGACTTTCTATCGCACGTGCTATCGCTAAAGATCCAGAGATTTATATCTTTGATGATAGTTTCTCTGCCCTTGACTTTAAGACTGATTTTGAACTTCGTAAAGCCTTATATGAATATGCTAAAAACTCAACTATCTTTATTGTCGCTCAACGTATTAATACAATACTAAAAGCAGATCAAATAGTAGTACTTGATGAAGGTAAAGTAGTTGGTATTGGTACTCATAAAGACTTACTTAAAAATTGCTCTGTCTATCGTGAAATAGCTGAGTCTCAACTTACAAAGGAGGAGTTAGAAAATGCCTAGTGGAAGAATGGGAATGGGAACAACTGCAAAAGCTAAAGATTTTAAAGGCACTTTAAAGAAATTACTTAAATATTTAGGTAATTATAAAATAAGTTTAATCTTTGTTATTATCTTTGCTATTTGTAGTGCAGTATTTTCAATAATTGGTCCTAAAATATCAGGACAAGCAACTACAGAGATATTTAATGGCCTTGTTGGTAAAGTAACAGGTACTACTAATGGTATAGATTTTTCTAAAGTTGGAACTATCCTTTTAACTCTTTTATCATTATATATAATAAGTGCCATATTCTCTTATTTACAATCTTTCATAATGAGTGGTGTGAACCAAAAAGTTACTTTTAATTTAAGAGAGCAGATATCTCATAAAATGCATAAATTACCTCTTTCTTATTTTGAAAGTAAAACAACAGGAGAGATTTTATCTAGAGTAACAAATGATGTCGATACTTTATCACAGAGTTTAGATCAATCTATATCACAGATATTAACTTCTGTTACAACTTTAATAGGTGTAATAGTAATGATGTTAACAATAAGTCCTCTAATGACTTTAGTAACTCTAGTAATTGTCCCAATCGCTTTATTTATGATGAGTTTTATTATGAAACATTCTCAAAAATACTTTTTAAATCAACAAAAGTATTTAGGAAATATCAATGGTACAATTGAAGAAGCTTATTCAGGACACACTGTTATTAAATTATTTAATGGTGAAGAAAAGACTATAGAAGATTTTAGTAAAACTAATGAGAAATTATATAATTCAGCATGGAAGTCACAATTTTTCTCTGGTATGATGCATCCAATTATGAATTTTATTGGTAATATTGGTTATGTTTTAATATCTATTTTAGGAGGATATTTAGTTATTCAAAATAAAATAGAGGTTGGAGATATCTTATCATTTACTCAGTATATCAGAAACTTTATGAATCCACTTGCTCAAATTGCCCAAATAGGTAATATGATTCAGTCAATGGTAGCATCTGCCGAAAGAGTCTTTGAATTCTTAGAAGAAAAAGAAGAAGTGCCTGATGTTAAGAAAGTTACTTATGACTTAGAAAAACTCGGTAATACTGTAACTTTTGAAGATGTTAAGTTTGGTTATAATAAAAATAAAATCATTATCAATGACTTTAGTGCTAAGATGCATAAAGGACAAAAGATTGCCATTGTTGGACCAACAGGAGCTGGTAAGACAACTATTGTAAAACTATTGATGAGATTCTATGATGTTAACGCAGGTTCTATTAAGATAGATGGAGTTGATATTAGAGATATGAAACGTGATGATTTAAGAAGTCTCTTTGGTATGGTTTTACAAGATACATGGCTTTATAGTGATACTATAAAAGAAAATATTCGTTATGGTAATTTAAATGCTAATGATGAAGCAGTATATGATGCAGCGATTGCCTCTCATGTTGATCACTTTATTAGAACAATGCCAGAAGGATATGATATGGTTCTAAATGAAGAAAGTGATAACGTATCAGCTGGTCAAAAACAGTTATTAACTATCGCCAGAGTTATCCTTAAAGACCCTAAAATCTTGATTTTGGATGAAGCGACAAGTAGTGTAGATACCAGAATGGAACAATTAATCCAACAAGCTATGGATAACTTAATGGAAGGTAGAACAAGCTTTGTTATCGCTCATAGACTTTCTACTATTAAAAATGCTAACCTTATATTAGTAATGAAAGATGGCGATATCGTAGAACAAGGAACCCATGATGAATTACTTAAGAAAAATGGTTTCTATGCCGAACTATACAACTCACAATTTGAAAGTGTTTCAGAATAGATGGTAAAATCCATCTATTTTTGTTATACTCAATAATAGAAAGGGTTATGCATAATGAAACTATTAAAAAAATATTTTTACCTATTCATTATGCTATGGTAGGATTTTCTTTAACTATTAGTAATTTACAGATTTTTATCTGTACCATAATTAATAAAATTATATATATTTTCACTAGAAAAAAAGATACTAAGTTGCAAAAGTTTTTTGAAAGACAAAAAGATTCACCTGAGAGTTTATTACTAGTAACACTTTATGTAGTAACTATTATTTCTTTAATATATCTTCTTTTAAGCAAAGATGGTAGGGAAGGTAAATTTCATCTTAGGACTATTAAAGATGATTTTAGACATTTATATATGTAAATCTTGATAAAATAATAATATAAGTAATATGCATATGAACCATTCCATATGCTTTTTTTCGCTTTTACTTGAACTTATTATAAAAAAATGCTAAACTTATTTTAGTAATTGTAGTGAGGTGATACTATGGATGATAAAACAAGATTATTTAAACTAGTTAGTAATGATCAAGCTAAAGTTCATAAAGTACTTCTAGAGGTTTATAATTCATTGAAAGAAAGAGGCTATAATCCAATTGATCAAATAGTAGGTTATCTAATTAGTGGCGATTTAGGTTATATTTCAAGTTATCAAGATGCTAGAAGTAAAATTAAGACAATAGATAGAAGTAAAATAATTGAAGTTTTACTTACAAGCATGTTAAATAAATAATGAGATATTTAGGTCTTGATTTGGGTACTAAAACTATAGGACTTGCTATTAGCGATAAAACTGCTTTAATTGCAACATCCTATAAAGTTTTGCATCATGATAATAATCCTGAATCTTGTTTAGGAGAATTAAAATCTATTATAGAATCATTTAATATAGAAGCACTTGTCTTAGGATTGCCTAAAAATATGAATAATACTTTAGGAGAAAGAGCAGAAGCTACTCTTAAATTTAAAGAGTTTTTAGAATCTAATCTTAATATTCCTATCTATTTAGAAGATGAACGTTTAACTACAAAAAGTGCTGAATCTCTTTTATTAGAAGGAAATACTAGTAGAAAAAAACGCAAGAAGGTTATTGATAAAGTAGCTGCTACAATTATATTACAATCATTTTTAGATAAAAGGAGAAAATAACATGGATGGAAAAAATCAATTTAAATTAAGAGATGAATATGGCAAAGAAACTGTTTATGATGTACTTTTTACCTTTGATAATGAAGAAACTAAGAAAAGTTATATAGTATATACAGATAATAGTTTAGATGATAAAGGAAATGTTCAAGTATATGCAAGTGTGTATTATCCAGGAACTGATTCTACTAAGTTAGATCCTATTGAAACTGAGAAAGAATGGCAAGTAATAGAAAAGATTCTTGAAACAATTCAAGAAGAAGTTAGAGCACAAACAGGGGATAGTGGAAATAGCACTGAAGGTAATGCGGCTTAGTAATAAAGGGGATTGGCAGTATGAAGAAAACACGCATATTAGCTTTAATACTTGGTTTTCTTGGTTTGCTTTTAATCATAAGTTTTATTTATTATCAATATAATATAAGTCCAATTGATAGTAGTAGTAATGCTAATATTGAAGTTGTTATACCTGAAGGAATGTCTACAAGTAATATAGCTAAGACACTTTATGATAAAGGATTAATAAGAAATGAGTTCTTTTTTAAAGCTTATTTGAAATTAAATAATATAGGTAGCCTTAAAGCATCGACATATCTTTTAGATAAAAGTATGAATTTAGAAGAGATTGTTTCTATCTTAGAAAAAGGTGGAACCAATGAGGATGTTGTTAGATTAACTTTTAAAGAAGGACAAACAGTAAAAGATTATTCTAAAGTTATAGAAGAAAATACAAATATAACTAGTGAGGAATTTTTAAATACAATTAGAGATTCTAATCTATTAAATAATTTAATAAATGATTATTGGTTTTTAACGGATAGTATTTTAGATGAAAATATATATTATCCACTAGAAGGTTATCTTTTTCCTGATACTTATGAATTTATTAAAACTAATTTAACTAGTGAAGAGATTATAAGGACTCTTTTGGATGAAGAAGAAGCAAAGTTAGCACCATATAAGAGTAAACTAGAGAATAGTAATATTCATAGTATTATAACTCTAGCTAGTATAGCCGAGTTAGAAGGAGTAAAGGATGAAGATAGGAGATTAATAATAAGTGTATTTAATAATAGATTAGAACAAGGAATGAATCTTGGTAGTGATGTTACTACTTATTATGCATTTCAAGAAGAGATGGATTCTGATTTAACTAGTGAAATGTTTAATACTTATAACCCATATAATACGAGAAGTAGTGCTATGGCAGGACGACTTCCTGTAGGGCCTATTTGTAATCCGTCTTTATCTAGTATAGATGCTACTGTTAATCCTAGTACAAGTGATTATTTATACTTTGTAGCAGATAAAAATAGAAATGTGTATTTTACTAAAAGTGCTAGGGAACATGAAGAAAAAGTACAAGAATTAAAAGAAAATGGTGATTGGATATGGTAAATGATGATTATACTCTTATAAAAAACATAAAAAGATATGCCATAGAAAATAAAATTCCTATTATGCAAAATGAAGGAATTGATTTTCTTACTACTTTTATTATAAAACATCAAATTAAAAATGTTTTAGAGATTGGTAGTGCAATAGGGTATTCTGCTATAATGATGACTTTATGTAGCCCAAATTTAAAAGTTACAACTATTGAAAGAGATGAGGCAAGATATCTTGAAGCGTTAAAAAATATTAAGAATATGAAGTTAGAAGATAGAATTACTTTAATATTTAATGATGCTTTAAAAACAAAAATAGAGGGGAAATTTGATTTAATCTTTATAGATGCTGCAAAGGCTCAAAATATTAATTTTTTTGAAAGATTTGAAAAAAATTTAACAGATGATGGTTTTATTATTACTGATAATATGTACTTTCATGGGCTTGTTCATAAAAATGAAAAAGAAATTACTAGTAGAAATGTAAGAGGAATAGTAAGAAAGATAAAAGATTATATTACATTTTTAAAGAATAATGATAATTATATAACTACTATCTATGATGTTGGTGATGGAATAGCAGTTAGTAATAAGAAAAATAAGTGAGGTGTTTTAGATGGCATTTATTTTAGCGACAGCGGATGCTTGTAGTGATTATGTTTTAGTTAATATTTTAACTTTAACACAGACAGCATTTAATATTATTTGTCTTGCTGTTCCAATTATTTTGGTTATTAGTTTAATTATTACAATTATAAAGGTAATAACTGATCCAGATCAGAAACATTTTATTAGAAAACTTATTTCGCAAATAGCAGCAGCAATTATTGTTTTCTTTTTACCAACTATAGTAAATCTTGTTATGGCATGGCTACCAGATGGAGGTTTTAATATAGGTTCATGTTGGCAAGCTGCTAGAGAAGCTAAAGGTGAGATAGGTTTTGTAGTATTAGTAGATAATTTTGAAAGATAAGAAAGAAGGTAATCAATGTGGCTAATTTAGTTTATCAGGGTAAAATAAATCGTCAATTCTGGGGTAAATTAATTCGTCATTTTTCTAAAACTTCAGGTTTACAATGCGTTACCTGGGGGGGGGCAGTTTAGTAAATATAAGTAATAATATTACTTTCTTTCATAGTGTAAAAAGAATAGAGTAGAGGAGTGTTCTATTCTTTTTATAATGTCAAGATATTTGATATTTTGGATTTTATGTGTTAGTATTTAATTATAGTATAGAAGATAATAATTTGGGAAAGACTATAAAAAAATAAGAGGAGTTGAAATGAAATGAAAAAACGTGAAAACATAGTAATAATAGTGGTGTTAATAGTAATGGTAATTGCAATAGTAGGAGTAAGTTATGCTGCTTTTAGTTATAATAGAGAAGGTAGTATAAATAGTATAACAACAGGAGCGATAACAATGAGTTATGAAGAGAGTGATAATACAATAAGTCTAAATGGGGCCCTACCAACAACAGATAAGACAGGTATGGTAAGATTAAATCCTGGAGAGTACTTTGATTTTAGTATAAGTAGTGAAATAACAGGAGATGTAAATATAAACTATGAGATAAGTGCTAAAAAAGAAGATGGTAATACTATAGGTGGAGAATATATAAAGTTATATCTAACTAGATTAACAGATGATGGTAGTGAAGAAGCTTTAATGGTACCTGAGACATATAATTGTTAATTTTCAATTTATAATAACCAACAATTTCAAAAATAAAATAACAGA
>CAMLTY010000010.1 GCA_946486465.1 uncultured Mycoplasmatota bacterium | reverse complement strand
CACCCTCTCAGGTCGGCTACGCATCGTCGCCTTGGTAAGCCATTACCTCACCAACAAGCTAATACGGCGCAGGCTCATCTTCAAGCGAAGCTTTAAAGGCTTCTTTTAATATATAAGGACGTATCCAAATATATATATCATCCGGCATTAGCAATCATTTCTAACTGTTATTCCAGACTCGAAGGCAGATAACCCACGTGTTACTCACCCTTTCGCCACTAAGTGGGAATCCAAATCCAAATCTGTGCAAGCACTTCATCTTCATTGGGCCACTTCGTTCGACTTGCATGTCTTAGGCATGCCGCCAGCGTTCATCCTGAGCCAGGATCAAACTCTCAATAAAAATATTTAAAAGTTTAATTATTATAATTTAATCCCGACAACTCAAAATTGACGTTTTGCTTAGTTTTCAAAGAACATTTTTGCTTTTCTCAAGCTGCATTTTTAATATACCAAATTCTTTTTGATTTGTCAACACTTTTTTTAATTTTTTTATCGACTTTTTTCTTCGGTATATTTGACACTGACAATTAATGTCAACGCTCCTCCACTATATCAATTTAAAACCTTTTTGTCAACTACTTTTTTAACTTTTTTAAGTTTTTTTGTTGTCAATCAGCTCTGAATTTCAGTGACATTTTCTAATATATCAGAGCTACTTCTAACTGTCAACACTTTTTTTAACTTTTTTTCAAGTTTTTTTATTAACATTTAGCTCTGAATTTCAGTGACGTTTTCTAATATATCAAAGCCACTTCTAACTGTCAACACTTTTTTTAGTTTTTTTGTTATTTGTCATTTTCTAAATATAGGTAATATTTAACCCAGTTTTCAATGTCTTGATTGTTAAAATAATTGCTTTTTGTTCTTATCTCATTTATTAAATCATTTAGCTGTTTTTTTATAATATAATCTATTTCTTTAGGATAATTAAATTTCTTTTTATGATAATTATATTCGTTTTTATCTACAACTTTAAAGCTACCATTTGCAAAAACTTTAACATCTAAATCATAATCAATATATTTTATTGTATTTTCTTCTATTATTATAGGGCTTGCCATATTACAATAATAACATATGCCTCTTCCTTTATATTGACCAATGATATTGTACCACTTATGTAAGAAGAAAAATAATATAGCAGGTTCCTTTGTCTTCCATGTATGACCATCTTTTTCTGTTACTGTGGTGCAATTATTTGCAAATACTAAAACGCCTTTTTTAAAATCAAAGTTTAAAAGAGTTGCTTCGTCCCAGGCTTTATAGATTTGGCCATTATGTTTATAGCTGTGGATTTGATATTTATGACCTATTTTTAATTTTTCCACATTTTACCATCTCCTAACTAAAAGAAAGCAAGTTTTATTTTACTTACTCCTTTCCAAAATATCTGATTGCCCAGCATCCAATTAAAAAAATAATAATAGCAGTTATTACCCAAAAAGCTGGTTCACTTGTATATTTGCTTAAAAAATCGTTAATTTTATCTCCCAAGTCATTTAGAAAATCTTTTAAATTAAACAACAATAACATTATTTATCATCTTCCCTATCTACTTCTTTTACTACTTTGGCAGTTTTAGTCCTTTTATTCTTGCCCTCTTTTCTATCAGTGCTTATTTCAACACTAATATTACTGCTCTTTCTTAAAATAAAACTATTAATTATATCTAAGACTGCATAAATTATCATTAAAAGGCCAATAATTTGTGTCACTACCACGGCACTTGTAAATGGATTAAATAATATTACAACTCCACAAACTAAACATACTATAGCCATAATTAAGGATGGTAAGAAATATTTGTTATCTAAATTTTTCAATACAAGAGCTTGTTGTACTTTAAAAGAACTACTTATAATAACAGCAATACCAACAACAATTGGAATAATACTACCAATAAACTCAGGTACTGTTACTAAAAATATTCCTGCTACTATGCTTACTATACCATATACTATATTTAACTGTACAAAAATATCCCTGGAACTGTTTCTTAAAAAGTTTATTATAGCAATGACTCCTAAAGCGATTAGGACTCCTCCTACTAAATAGGAAATTCCTACTAGGGTTTCACTAGATTTTAAGAATAGTAAAAGACCTAATAGTAACAAAAATATTGAACTTAATAATGATGGCCAAATTACTTTTTTAATCTCTACTTTCATCTTTAACCTCCTCTTTGTTATATTGTACCACACTTTTAGTATCTTGACTAGGTTCGTTTTTAGCATCAGATTTTAAATCGTCCATATAGTAAACTGTACTAATGTTTTCTGTTTTAGTTAGTCTTTCATATATTAGAGGTTTCTTACGGCCAAAAAATTTTAAGAATATTTCAAAATAAGTATAGATTAAAAAGAGAATATAAAATAACATTACAAGACCATTAATATGATTATTATAATTTATTACTATAGGTGGACCAAAGACAATTAAGAAGTAAAGAATAATTTGTCTTAGAAAGATAGATAAATGTTTATATTTATTTTTACTATCTAATTTTATTTTTACAAGATATTTACCAAAGGTATAGCAAGTTATGGTAGGTAATATTATATAGTAGATTACAATGGAGATATCTAAAGGTATTATAAAGTCGTGAAAATTAGTAATAACTAGGACTATAAACATTAAGGTAGCAAAAACAAAGAGGTCTATCAGAAAAGCAAGAGAGCGTCTATAGATAGAGACAACTTTACCTCTTTTATAAGATATTTTATCTATTTCATCTCTATTAGGTAAAAATATTGTAATAATTGGGGTAATTAAGTAGCCTATAAAGCCTCCTAAGGTGTTAACCATTAAATCATCAACATCAAAAAGACGGTATGCTTTAGGATAGAGACCATATAATCCCGTTAATTGGGTTAGTTCGAAAAAGAGGCTTAAAAGAAATGTGTAAATTATAGTAGTATACCACTTTTTCTTAAAATAATATCTTAAGTAAATACCAAATGGTATGGTAATAGCAATATTAAAGAGGGTTGTATAGACAATTGGTGATTTAAGAAAAGCAAGAATACCACTAGCAGATTTAAAAGCATCTATAAAGTCTCCTAGGAAAGCAAAAGGAATAAGCTGGGGTGCTTTTGTAGGCATGGCTAAGACTTGTTCTTTACTAGGTAAGGGCAATATTACTAAAAAATATGCTGTTAATAAGTAAAGGATAAAGGTATAGACAATACTACTTCTTATTAAAGGTACTGAACCATATTTATGATACTCTATTAAAAGATAAGGTAATGTTATTAAGAAAGCTAGTAAGGGAAAGATAAGAAAAGCAGTTTTTATTGATTCTAAATATACTTCCATAAATACTCCTAGAATAGTTTTAATACTTCATCAAGAGAAACTTTACCGTTAAAGTAGTCTGTTAGTTTTTCTAAAAACTCTGATGTTTGATTATTCTTTTCTAATAGTTTTGTTAAAGAGTTAATAGCAATACTTCCTTCAACAGTATAATGCTTTTTATAAACATCTGCTTCTTCTTTATTAGTATATAAAAGGACTCCATAACTATAATTACGACTAGTTTTACTGTTACAAGTTAATAAAATATCCCCTAAAGCTCCATAACACGTTGCTGTTTTACTATCTCCTCCTAGTTTTGTTACTAAGTCTTTAGCAAAATTATAAACTTTAGTTAAATAATAAGCATTAGTAGAGTCTCCCCTATATTTACTACTGATACTTCCCATAAGTATTGCTAAAACATTTTTAATGACACCATATAACTCTAGTCCAATATAATCATCTATTACTTCTATTTCGACATTGGTATCTTTAAATAACTCTAACATTAACTCTTTAGTTTTTTCATCTTTTGTGCCAAGTGTTAAGCCGGCTTTACTATTAACGATAAGTTCTTTAGCAAAAGTAGGTCCTGCTAGATAAGAAACATGGCCCTTTAAATTTAATTCATCATAGATTTCTGTCATTAAGAAGTCAGTATTTTTTTCAAGACCTTTAGATACTAATATTACTCTACTATTATCTGTTAAATAATCTTTTATTCTAGTTAATACTTCTCTTACATGATTACATGGAATAGCCACTATGATTAAATCAGAGTTATTTAAGGCTTTTTCTAAATCCATTGTTACATCTAAATCACTTGCAAGTTCTATTCCTGTTAAAACTCTATCATAAGTATTATTATTAGTTATTTCTAGATATTCTTCTTCAAAAGCAGTCCAGAAAATAATATCGGCATTACTTCTTTCATGTAATAAATTACCAAGAGCAAGTCCAAATGCTCCTGTTCCTAAAATTGTTACTTGCATATTATCACCTTCATATTAATGATACTAATAACTTAACTTTTTGACAAGAAAAATAATCTTACTAATTTGTAAGATTATTAGTCCTCTTCTATTATTTCTACTTGAATACCATCTGGGTCTGTGATAAAGAAATAAAGTTTTCCTAGACGACCAACTTTGATATTTACTTCTTTACATATATCATTTTTTAGAACAAATTCTTTGCCATCTTCTATATTTTTAACTCCTAAGGCAAAATGTTTTGTACCAATCACTGGTAAATCTGTTGATACGTTTTTAGCAGTTTTAGGTAGTTCAGTAAATTCTTTATAACAAAATATTTCTAATATCATATTATTTAGTTTAAGCATATCTATTTTTATACTATTATCATCTGCTTGCCAAGATTTAATTATTTTAAATCCAAATTTTTTATAAAACTCTATACTTCTAATATTATCTCTTACACTGATGGTAACATGATTCACATTGAACATTTTATCTCCTCCTCTTTTATATTTACTTAACTTCTGTTCCTCCAAAGATAGATATACTATTAATTGTTATAGTATAGTTTTTCTTCTTATCAGTAGAATTTGCTTTGTTTTCATTGTCTCCAAATAAAGAGAAAGAATTAAATTCTACTTTAAAGTTATCTTTTACAAAAATACTAGTACCTCCAAAAATAGAATAAGCATTAATAGTTATATCTTCTTTTAACTCTAATCCTCTTAAATCTAAATCTACTCCACCAAAGATACTATAAATATTAGCACCTTTAAAATTAGTATCTGTTATTCTTTCTTCTAGGCCACTAAAGATACCATAATAGTTTTTTAGATTATTATCTTTTCTTTTAAATACTTTTTTTACTTTTAGACTCTCTATTACAATGAATATTCCTATGATTATTAAAAGAATAGGAAAAAATGCGTCATCTAGCGGGTCTTTAATAATGTTTAGTTCTTCTAATAAAAACCAAGTTCCTAAATATAAAACAGTTGTGTTTGCAAGAGTAAATTTCTTACCTTTTATAATATAGTATAGAGATGATGCTATTAAAACTAGAGGTATTAAGTAAGAAAAATCAATATTAAATTCTGGAGCGATTATTGATATTAAAAATAAAGCTCCTATTAAAATAAATATTAAACCTATAAACATATTTGTCACTTCCTTAATTTAATTATATAAATTTATGGTTTAATTAGCAAGAAACTTATATTATTATTTACCTACGCACTAGGTGTTTTTCTCTCCACTTTTCAAACTCCTCTTTTTCTTCTTCTGTTTCTATTTCATAATGATAATAGTGTTTTGTAAATTCTCCACATGAACTTCCTATTTCTCTTCCTGGTGGACTATATGTTTTTACTCTTAAAGCCGGAACTTTTTCTTTAATTTCTTTAACCCATATTTCTTCCATTGTACTTCTTTCTAATTCATTGATTGGATTAAATCTAATAAATTTAATTGGAATGTTGTATTTTGATAATAAATTACATACCCCTTCAAGTTCTTGCTCACTATCGTTTACACCTTTTATTAAAGTATAATGTATTTCTATCGGATCATTAGTTCTATGCAGTTTTACATATTCACTCATTATTTTAGGATTTTTTTGAATTTTATCTCTATATCTGATTAAATATGCCAATGCTTCTTCAATAGATACTCTTGTGCTAGGTATAAGATCAAATCTTTCAGCATCTATTGGTGTATGCATAGAAAAATGGACTTTCAAAGGAATATTTAAACTATCAACCATTTCAGTCAATTTTAAAATATTATTATTTGGCATCATAGTAGCAAGAGCATATCCTATTGTATCATAGTTAAGTTCTTTTTTGAGCATATCTGCTTTTTGGTAAACTTCCTTAATTAAATTAAGATTTAATAAGGGTTCTCCGACTCCCATAAATGAAATTAGTAACTTTTTCTTATCAGTTATTCTTTCATCATTTTTAGTTACTGCCTTTTTTAGACAATATATAAAGTCATCGCTATTGATAGCAATCATACTTTTATTTAACCCCTTATTCGTTAAATGACACATCTTACAACCAAGATTACAGAAATGATGCGTTGGTACACATACAACATCCATATCTTCTTTATTAGATAGTAAAGTCATTTCAATTATTTTGTGTTCATCAACTTCAAAGACTGTTTTTAATGAATTATCAGAGAAGTCTTTAAACACACCTAAATTATTAATCATATTTCTCACTCCTCAAATACATTATAAAAATATATATTTTTTTTGACAAATATCGTTTTTTTATTTTTTTTATAATTATAAGTTATATGTATATCTAAAAATTATACTGCTTATTACTCTATGTTATATTTTATATATTCTTCAATGAATCTCTTTGGTGCGGTTGTTAAAAAATAATCATCATATATTATATTGATTTCGACAGTTGGTAGGTCTTCTTTAATATTTAATACCTGTATTTCTTTATTTTTTATTTCATTTTCAACTAGATTATAAATAACATATCCTATACCTAGGTCTTTTTTCACAGCAGAGATTATCATCTCGCTTGTATGAATATTTATTACGTTTTCTATATTTACTTTTTTATAATTTAATAATTCGTCTAAATCATTACGATTAGCAGTACTTGGTATAGGTAAGATTAAAGGATGCATTTCTAAATCTTTTAAACGTTTTATTTTACTTGGTTCTAATAAGTTTGTATTACTTTTTACAATAAAACAATAATTAACTTCTTTTAATTTCTTTACTTTGATTTCTTCATTTAATCTTACATCTATTGGTGATGTATCTATTACAAAGTCAACTTTATGAGTATCTAATAAACTAATTAATTTAGATGTTGAGCCTGTTATTATAGTAATTTCAATTTTAGGATATTTGTTATGAAAATCTATTATCTTATCAAAAAGATAAAATGAACCTATGTTAGATGGCATACCAATTGATAGTTTGCCTCTTTCTAGGGTTTCAGTTTCTAGCATATTTCTTTCTGCTATTAATAAATTATTATAAGATTTTTCTACAAAATAAAATAACTCCTTACCTTTCTCAGTTAATTCAACTCCACTTAAATTTCTATAAAATAATTGTGTATTTAATTGTTCCTCTAATTTTTTTATTGCTTTGCTTATTGCAGGCTGAGAAGTATAGCAGTTTTTAGCTGCTTTTGAAAAACTACCATATTTTGCAACATCATAAAAAGTTTTGTATAAGTTTAAATTAATATTACTATCATTCATAAAATTACCTCCGTTGGCTATTTATTATATATTTTTTTTATTTCTTAGCAACCATTATGTATAATTATTAGAAACAAAGGAATAATATTATTAGTCATATAACCAGTAGTCGTATAGCCATGCAGTTGTTAAAATTAATTTGAGGGCGATAAAATGAATAAAGATGGTATTGAGGTTAGAATTGGCGACAGTGTTTTTTACTTCAAACTCGGCAATATACTTGCTAAGAGGAAGATAAGTAAAAATAAACTTAGCCAAGACACAGAAACTGATTATAAAGTTATTACTAGATATATTAATGGTGATTTAACAAGATTAGATATTAATATCTTGGAAAGACTTTGTAGTTATTTAGAATGTGATATCTCTGATATTATCGAACTTAAAAAAGATGTTTTTAAGTAAAAAAAGTTTAAGATTTTCTCTTAAGCTTTTTTCTTTTTAGGAATAAAGTGTTCTATTCCTTTATATTTATCACGTTTTTTAATATAGAAGTATCCTAGGATAGAGAAAGTTACCGCTCCTATAAAATTAACTATTAAATCTTCCATAGTATCAATTAATCCTATATCTAGATAACCATCAGGTATTGTTATGGTGTCATTGCCATAATGAATTGAAGTATCATCTATACCTGTAATTATTTTAGGATCAAAAGCATTGGCATTTGTTAAATTAACTGATGATATTTTATTTACAACTGTATCTTTTTGCATATCTGTACTTAATATACTATCAGCGGTATATTCAAAGAATTCCCATGCTACTCCTACAGTCATAGAAAAACAAAATGATACTAATGCTACAAAGATAGGACTCATTTTAATATGAAATTTATCAGTACTATTTAAAATATCAATTAAGGAAAAGCCTATCGCTGCTGCTAGGAAACCATTAAGAGTGTGAAGAATCATATCCCAGTTAGGAATAATATTATAGAAATTTTGAATCTCTCCTAATATTTCTGCAGAAAATATAAATAGAAGGATGATTATTTCTAAAACATTAGGAATACTTACTTTGAACTTATCTTCAACAAAGAAAGGAATTACAAATAATATTAAAGTTAAAATACATAAGAAGACGTTATGATAGTTTCCCATAAATATTTCTCTTATTAAACAGAGAATAACTAGTAGTCTTAAAATTGTATAAAAAATTGCTACTTTCTTATTTTCTTCCTCTTTATAGTATTCTACTAATCTTTTTTGAAAGTTTTTAATTCTTTTTAACATACACCTACTCCTCTTATATAATTATAGAGGATATTTTATTTTGTGTAAAGATATGATACAATATGAAATATGAAAAGAGGTGTTAGTCTATGAAATTACCAATTGTAGCGATTGTGGGAAGACCTAATGTAGGTAAAAGTACTTTATTTAATAAAATTGCTGGTAGTCGTATTGCTATTATAGAAGATACTCCAGGAGTTACAAGAGATAGACTTTATGAGGAAGTAAGTTATTTAAATAAACCTTTTTACTTAGTTGATACGGGCGGAATTGACCTTGCTAATGAAAAATTTAATGATGAGATAAAGATGCAAGCAGAGATTGCTATTAATGAAGCGGATGTTGTTATCTTTGTTGTGGATGCAAAAGAAGGCATTACTAGTAATGATTTAGTTGTTAGGGATATTTTAAGACGTAGTAATAAAAAAATAGTGGTAGCGATTAATAAAATGGATAATAAAGATAGTTATGATAATATATATGACTTTTATGAGCTTGGTTTTGATAATTATATTCCTATAAGTGCTATTCATAATACAGGTTATATTGAACTTATGGATGAAGTAACTATGAATTTTAAAACTAAAGAAGAAACTGACGAAGATACACGTTTAAAAATTGCTATCATTGGTAGACCTAATGTGGGTAAGAGTTCTTTAACTAATGCTATTTTAAATGAAAATAGAGTCGTTGTCAGTGATGTAGCAGGGACAACAAGGGATTCTATTAATACGGTTTTTAAATATCACGATGAAGAGTTTGTTTTAATTGATACAGCAGGAATGAGAAAAAAAGGTAAAGTTTATGAAAGTGTTGAGAAGTATAGTTTATTTAGGTCAATGAATTCTATTGATAAAAGTGATATATGTCTTTTAGTTATTGATGCAGAAGATGGTATTAAAGAACATGATAAACATATTGCAGGTTATGCAATAGAACGTGGTAAGGGTTTAATTATCGTTGTTAATAAATGGGATGCAGTGGAGAATGCTAACATATCAGAGTTTAAAAAACTTGTTAGAAGTGAATTTCAATTTGCAAGCTATGCTCCTGTTGTGTTCCTATCAGCTTTGACTAAAAAGAGAATTCACACTTTAATGCCCGAAGTATTAAAGGTAAAAGAAAATATTAAGCGAGAGATTAAGACTAGTGTTTTAAATGAAGTTATTGAAGATGCTTATAGTTTAAATCCTGCTCCTAGTTATAAAGGGAAAAGACTTAAGATTTATTTTGTTAGTCAAACAGGAATTAAGCCTCCTAAGTTTACTTTTAGAGTTAATAGTAAAGGTTTAGTACATTTTTCATATGAAAGATATTTAGAAAATAAATTAAGAGAGAATTTTGAACTAGAAGGTACTCCTATTGTCCTTCAGTTTAAAAATAGAAATGGAGAGTAATTATGCTATTTAGAAGAGTTGATCCTAAAACTGAGTTAGAAGGAATTGATAGAGCGGTAGAGATTTTAAACGATAGATTTCAAAAGAAACTAATTAGTTTAGAAGAATTTAATAAGAAGTCACTTGAGTTTGGGAAAAGGAAAGCTAAGTGTTTGAAAAAGTTAGAAAAAAGTAACAAATAGAAATAAACCTCATACTATAGAAGTAGGAGGTTTTCTATGTTTGGAGATAGTTTTTTTAAGAAAGTTGAACAAAAGACTAATGTTAATAAAGATACTATTTTATCGTTAGCAGACAAATTACAGAAAGGTAATATGAAGGATGAGAAAGTACTTTCAGAAGTAGTTGATGAGATTGCTAATATGACTGGTAAAAGTGTTAGTAATGAGAAGAAAGATAAGATAATAAAAACGATTATGCAAGATGAAGTTCCTGATAATGTAGATAAGATGTTTTAAATTTTTTAAAAAAGTATGAATTTTTAAAATTGACCCTATTTTTGGAGGTCAATTTTTAATTTTCTCTAGGCGAATTTAATAAATTGAAGCCTATTTTTTATTGAATTTACAATTTTCTCTTTTTGCACTAAATATTACTTTATGTTATGGTAAATTCACTTTTCGAAAAGTATTTAATTAATTTATGAGGAGGAGATTACTATATATGAAAAAAGTAATAATTAATATTAATAAGTTTTCATGTCGTGATGATGAAAATACTATAGTTAAAAAATATGAGAAAGAGTATATCAATGATAAAGGAGAAAAAGAAGAGGCTTTAGTCTGTGATGTCTTTCTTAGCCCTTTAAAGGGAGTTCGTTATGATGGTACCAATAAAGATAATGCTATGTTAGCTTTACTAGGTGCTGATAGTTTAGAAGAGATGAGGGAAATTGCCAATGGTGAAGAGAGCATGATGGAAGTTGTTCATCATCTTGAAGATATGCTTCATGATGAAAAATTTATCAAAAAATATAAAGAGGAAATGACAGAACAAGCCTATAAAATAGGCTATGATGAAGGTTATGATGATGGTAGTAATGATGAGAGAATACTAGTTAGTACAAAATTACTTAAAAAGAAATTTGATCATAGCTTCATATCAGATATTACTGGTTTACCACTTAGTAAAATAAAAGCAATAGAGAGTGATATTATATGAGAGGAATATTTGATAAGAAATTAAAAGAAGAAAGAGGTATAGATATTAGAGAAATTGAAAAAACTAGTTATAATAATGGATATTATGATGGCAATAGTGATGGGCAGTATGAGATGCAAATAGAAATTGCTAAACGACTTAAGAAAGCTAATATGAAAAATGAGGAGATAGTAGAAATTACTGGTATTAGCCCTCAGGTATTAAAAGACTTAAGTTAGTAAGACAACTTTTGATTAAGGCTTTTATTGTCTTTAGGATATACTTTTTATTAACATCATCTAGTTTATAAATAGCAATTAAAATATTAGGAAGCTTAATTATAAAGTTTTTAGATATTTCATCTAGAGTTGTTAAGTTAGTTGATTTTAGTACTGTAAAAAGAGAGTCTATAAAGATTTCTCTTTCTTTTTTGGAAAGACTACTAATGAAGTCATTTATAACTTTATTAGTGTAGACAGTACCATCTGATAAATCCTTTAAGATTATGAAGTTGTTATCTTTAACTAACCAAGAGAAAGGGTCATGTTCTAATATACCTTTTTCACTACTCTTTATTATCTTATAATGTTCGTTAGTATAAAGAAGCATGCCTATAATAGATGATGATGGTACTACTTTCTCAATTTTTTCTTTAATACTTTGATAATTAGAAGTAGTTAAAAATTCTTTTAAGAATCCAGGTCCATCATGAGAATATATCTTAATTACTCTTTTAGATAGTTCTTTATTTAAATTACATCCTGCATAAACTGCTAAGTTACCTCCTTTAGAGTGCCCTCCTATATAGAACTTTCTTGGGATTAGTTTAGTTATCTTCTCTACATAGTTTAGGGCTTCTTTTTGAGCTGGTACTGGTAACATAAAAGCCATATTAAAATCTTCTTTCCAACCCGTAAGAGTAGAATCTGTTCCTCTAAAAGAAATATACATAGTATTATCAGGAAGTAAGAAAGTTATAGCAGAGAACTGTTTTTCTATTAAATCATTAGTATCTTCTACATAGAAGCATAGTTCTATATCTTTATAACGCTTACTTGCTATAACTCTTTTAATAAATTCTTTATTCTTTTTAGTTTTAGCAGACTTAAAAACACTTAAATCTTTTAACTTGGTTTTAGTATTTGGAAAATGTAAGTAAGATAAATATGCTAAGATGAGACTATCTACAATATTTAATGAATCTTCAATAAAAGACTTTTGATTTTTTTCTAAATAGTTTAAAAAATTAGCCAAAATTACTCCTTTCTTTCATAAAAACAAATTTTATGAATAAATATTTATTAGAATAAGAGAAGAAAGAAGGCTGTGATGTTTATGGAAAAAACAGAAATTATTAAAAATATTGCTTTAAGAAGTGGTGGTGATATTTACTTAGGTGTTGTTGGAGCAGTTAGAACTGGTAAGAGTACTTTTATTAAGAGAATGGTGGAAACTTTAGTAGTTCCTTATATTGAAGATGAATATGAAAAGAAAAGAACACTAGATGAGATTCCTCAAAGTGCTCAGGGTAAGACTATTATGACAACAGAGCCTAAGTTTATTCCTAATCAAGCTGCTAAAGTTAATATTGATGATTTTAGTTGTAATATTAGATTAGTTGATTGTGTTGGTTATGTTATTCCTAATGCTAAGGGGGCAAGTGATGATAATGGTCCAAGGATGGTTAAGACTCCTTGGTATGATGAAGAGATTCCTTTTGTAGAGGCTGCTGAAGTTGGTACTGAAAAGGTTATTAAGGATCACTCTACTATTGGTATTGTTGTTACTACTGATGGTTCTATTGGTGAGTTTAATAGAAGTGATTATTTAGAAGCTGAGGAGAGAGTTATTGAAGAATTAAAAGCGATTGGTAAACCTTTTATTGTAGTGCTTAATACAACTCATCCTACTCTACCTGAAACGGAAAGACTTGCTGAATCTATTAAAGAAGCACATAATGTTCCTGTTTTACCTATTAATGTAGATCAAATGAATGAAAGAGAAATGATTTCTATATTAAGAGAAGCTTTATATGAGTTTCCTGTCTTAGAAGTTAAAGTTAATATGCCTGAGTGGATTGCTATTTTAAATGCTAATAATGATATTAAACGTAAATATATTGATGTTATTCGTGAAAGTGTTATGGAAGTTGATAAGTTAAGAGATATTGAAAAGATTACTGACCACTTTAGAAGTAATGAAGTAATAGAGAAAGCTTATTTATCTGATGTAGATCCTTCTACTGGTATTGTTACTATTAATTTAGAGGCTCCTAGTTCTTTATATAGTGATGTCCTAAGAGATATTATTAAGATAGATGTTACCAGTAAAGCAGGACTTTTATCATTATTCCAAGATTATGAAGAAGCTAGACGCGAATATGATCAGATAAAATATGCTTTAAAGATGGTTAAACAAACTGGTTATGGTGTTGCTACTCCAACGCTTTCTGATATGAAATTAGATACTCCTGAGATTATTAAACAAGGTCCTAGATATGGAATTAAGCTTAAGGCCGTGGCAAGTTCGATACATATGATAAGGGTCGATGTTAATTCTACTTTTGAACCTATTATTGGTAGTGAAGTTCAAAGTAAAGAGTTAATTGATTACTTAATGAGAGATTATGAAAATAATCCTAGTGAGATATGGAAGAGTGAAATATTTGGTAGAAGTTTAGATAATATTGTACAGGAAGGAATACAAGCGAAGATTAATTCTATGCCAGATAATATTAGATATAAATTACAACAAACCTTAACTAAGGTTGTTAATAAAGGCTCTAACAACATGATTGCTATAGTTCTCTAACTGAGAACTTTTTTTGTATCTATATCTATATTAGAATGTTCTATTAACTTTAGATATTCTTTTAGACTTAGAGTATCCACATCTATTTTACTTTTAAATTCTGGAAAGTCTGTTTCATCTATTAGTTTTAGATATATTTTTATCTTATCTTTAATAACTACTCTTAAATCTACTTCTTCTGAGAAATCAAAGGTATCTATTTTCTCTACTTTCAAAATAGTTCCTACAATATTATGATGATAAACATCTACTTCATAAAATCCTGGTTCTAATAGATGATATTTATGATTATAATTTAAAAAGATATGTTTAATTTTAGATATTATTTCTTCTTCTGTTAGACTCTTTAAATTAACTGGTAATATTAAATAATATAAAGTATCTGATTTTATTATTAACTTCATGAAACTTCACCTATTATAGAGTATGAAAAAAGACTTAAATCGTGTCGACGCTTAAGTCTTCTATTGTTTTCATTACTTTATCTTTTCCTTCTTTAGTAACACTTGAGAAAATTACTAAGTCATCTCCTACTACTAAATCAAGGGTATCAGTAATCTGTTTTTTACATTTATCTTTTTTACTTGCTCCTATTTTATCGGCTTTAGTCGCTACTATAGTTACAGGAAGATTATAGTATTTTAAGAAGTTATACATCAAGACATCATCTTCTGTTGGTTTATGACGAAAATCTACTATCATAAAGACTCTTTTTAACTGTTTTCTAGTCTCTAAATATTCTTCTATCATTTTACCAAACTTTTCTCTTCTTTTTTTACTTACTTCGGCATAACCATAACCTGGTACATCTATTAGATAGAACTCTTTATTTACTTCATAGAAGTTAAGGGTTTGGGTTTTTCCAGGATGAGATGAAGTTCTAGCAAGGTTTTTTCTTCCTAAAAGTGTATTGATAAAACTACTTTTACCAACATTACTACGTCCTACTAAAAGAAACTCACTTTTCATATCTTCAGGATATTGACTACGACGGGTAGCCATAATCTTAAGTTCGGCACTAGTTATTTTCATGTTTACTCATCTCTTTCTTTATATAGTTTTCTGTTGCATAATCAATATCAGAGATTAAGGCTTCGGCTTCATCAATGGATGATAGCCTGGCTCCACTTGCCATAGCATGTCCTCCTCCATTATATTTTTCGGCTATTTTATTAATCTCTGGTCCTCTACTTCTGATATTAACACGAACATTATTATTTTTAACATCTTCGGTTACAATAATCCAAACTAAGACTTCATCTATAAAGTTAAAGTTATTAATCATATTACCTGCTGAGGCACTATCAGCTTTAAACTTAGTAATAATGTCATTAGTTAAGATAATATAGGCAACACCATTTTCTGTTACTTTCATATTTAAAGAGATATATCCTTCTAGTCTAACTTCTTTTAGGGGTCTTAAATATAGATTTGTATAGATACTAGATAGTTTTAAAGGATATTTAGATAAATAAGTACTTACAAGACTAAAGGTTTTAGATGTGGAACTATCAAATAGGAATCTATTAGAATCTGATACTAGTCCATAATATAAAAGTTTTGCTATCTCACTATTACATTTTAACTTAGTCTTAAGTAATAGTTCCATCAAGATTTCAGATGTACTGCTAGCACTATCATCTATGTATTCTATTCCACCAAAATCTTCTATAAAAGGATGATGGTCTATTTTAATAGTCATACTTGCTTTACTATAATCTTTATAATCTATTCTTTTTTTATCTGGGGTATCTAAAACTATTAGAAGAAAGTTATCAAAGTCTTCTAACTTATCTAATTTTCCCATATAGGAAAACTTTGAAGAACCATTACCTACAGCATAAACATTCTTATTAGGAAATGTTAATTTAATAGATTCTTTTAAGGCAAGCTGGCTAGCTAGGGCATCAGGATCTACTCCTATATGTCTTGCAATTACAATTGTATTATATTTTTTTATCTCTTTATATATTTTTTTAAACATAACTTCATCCAATCTAACTAATTAATTTAAGGGTATCTAGAGCGATCATAAGCTCCTCATCTGTTGGAACTACATAAACAGGAATAGTAGAGTCATCACTACTAATCTTTTTAAATTCTCCCATTACTTTATTAGCTTCACTATCTAGTTTTACACCAAGGCATGCTAAGTTTTCACAAACTTTCTTTCTAAATGGTTCACTATTTTCACCAAGTCCTGCAGTAAAGCAGATAACATCAGCTCCTCCTAGTAGGACATAATACTCTGCGATATAGTTAGTAACAGTTCTTGTGTATTTAAGGAAAGCACGTCTTGCTTTATTTCTTTCTTCTTCATCATCACTATCCATTGCACTTACTATATCTCTCATATCACTACTTATTTCACTAAGTCCAAGTAGTCCTGATTTTTTATTTAAATCATCTATTACTTCTTTAGCATTTAATCCTTCTTGTTCCATAACATAGGTAATAATAGAAGGGTCAACATCACCACTTCTTGTTCCCATCATTATACCTGCTAAAGGTGTGAATCCCATAGAAGTATCAACACACTTACCATCTTTAATAGCAGTAATAGATCCACCATTACCAACATGACAACTGATTATTCTTAGGTCATCTCGACCGAGTTTTTCGCTAATAGTTTTAGCAATGTATCTATGACTAGTTCCATGAAAACCATATTTTCTAACACCATGTTCTTTATACCAAGAGTATGGTACTGGATATAGATATGACTCTTCATCCATAGTTTGATGAAAAGCTGTATCAAATACTCCTACCATAGGAACATCTGGTAATACTTCCTTAAAAGCTTGTATCCCTAAGACATTAGCAGGATTATGAAGAGGTGCAAAGTCTTTAAAAGCGATTAGGTCATTAACTACTTCATCTGTTATTAAGCATGACTCTTTATACTTATCTTTACCATGAACTAAACGATGTCCTACTCCATCTATTTCATCTAATGATTTAATAATATTAAGACTAACTAGTTTATCTAATAAAATCTTAACAGCCTCTGTATGAGTTGCAAGTTCTGCTTCTGTTTTTATTTTCTCACCATTATATTTAATAGTATAACTACTTCCATCTATACCAATACGTTCAAATAGTCCTGAAGCGATTACTTTTTTATCGTCCATATCAAAAAGACTAAACTTCAAAGAACTACTTCCTGCATTAATAGATATTATTTTCATATATATTCCTTCTTTCTTTAAATCTACTAGTATTATACTATAGATTAGGATTTTTTCAAAGTATTAGGCAAGAAAGTTCATAATAAGTGCAGTTATTATGGCTTTATCAATAATAATCTTGTAAATAATAATATCTATATATTTTAAACACCTTTCCCTTACAATGAAAAAATGCTATAATTCCTTTATAAGGAGTGATTTTAGATGGAAAGTAATAATGTTTTTAAAGTTGGCAAACTACAAAATTTAGATAGTAAAATAGAAGTAAGTGAGTTAGAAAATGGTTGTTTAGATTTTTTTATCAGTTCTAATTCTAAACAAGATTATTCATTAGAATTTACTAGTACAATAACTAAAAAAGATTTTTTAGAATTTGAACTTGGAAAAGAAATGAATTTACAAAAATTTATTGATACCAATGATATTGTTGTTGGAGAAAATGGGTCATTTAATTTAAATTGCAGTTTTGACTTAAGGATTAATCACTATATTCCTAATTCTTTTTTGTTAATTCTATCGGTTAGAACAGAAGAAACTTATTTATATATTGAGAATGAATTCAAACTATAAATGAGTTTTTTTATTTTGGTCATTTGATAAATTCTTCTCATATTCTTTACGTTCCATAAGATAAAAGGTAGATTCATCAATTCTATTTTTTTTTTGCCTTTTAGATACTATTTCATAAACAATAGAAGGATATTTACTTCCAAATTCTTTCATAAACTCAATTGTTGCATAATTATCTGCATCTTTTTCTAGTAAAAAACTATCATGGTAGGTTATATAAAAACTATAATTTTTATTAATAATATCTTTTTCCATTAAAATTAGTTTCTTAGCTTCATCTGTGAAGTCATCAAATTCTACTTCTTGCTTAAAATGTCCTATCTCATGAAATAAGTCAAATATTTTGTTTAGTAAATCTTTTTCTGTATTTAATCCATATTCTAAATTATTTAATTCAATACAGGGAATTTGTCCATTATGTATCTTGAAAAAACTTCCTAATGATACATACCCACTTTTAACATCACTGTTATTAGAGCTAAACATAATAGCAGAATTACCTTTAATTTCAATCATTTTTTTTGAAAGCATTTCTAAAATATATAATTGTTTATTTCTAGGACTAGATAAGTCTTTAATTGGGTATTTAGAAAAATAATCTACTATGTCATACATTAAATATTTTTGACCTTTATATTCTTTATAGATAGCCCTGTTATATGCTTCAAATAAAAATTCTTCTTCTAAAAATAATCTATCATTATCTTCTAATTTTTCTTCAGTATTAATTTTTTTAATAAGATAATTATATTTACCAATTACGGCATTATAAATCTGAACTAGTGATTTTCCATTAAAAAAATTTATTTCATCCTCATTTTTTGTTTGGGGCAGTTTTTTCCACAAACTAGAATATAAGTAAATACAATACTTATTATTAAAATATTCTCTGACATCTTTTTCTAAAACAGATTTTAAATATGTATGATATTTATTTAAAAAAGTAATTTCAAAATCCTCTAACTGTTTTTTAGAAGATAAATAAATTAGTCCTTCTTCGATTTTTGACTTTTCTTCTTTCTTTTGTTCCATAATTTGAGAAAAATAATTTATATCTGTTACTTTACTGATATCTTTATAAAAATCTAAACATTCAAGATATGAAACTTTATTATTAATTTCTTTTAGCAAATTATTTGTTTCCATTTTATCTCCTGTTACTTTGTTAAGAATATCTAATTCTCTATTAAGTCTTTCTTTAAATCTACTAGTATTATACTATAGATTATAAATTTTTCAAAGTATTAGGCAAGAAAGTTCATAATAAGTGCAGTTATTAAATCCTTTTCTTTAGGATTTGATTCTGCTATTAAAAGAGTTAAGGCAGTTAAAGTGTTATTATCAATTACAAGAGCATTATCTTTATATAGCATATTATAATAGTTAAGAAAATAGATAAACATAGTTGCGGCTATACGCTTATTTCCATCTATAAAAGCATGATTTTTAACTGTCAGATATAAGAAGTTAGCAGCTTTTTCTTCAGTAGTTTTATATAGTTCTTCTCCATCAAAGGTTTGATAAATAGTATCTATAATAGCTTTAAAACCATAATCTCGTTCTAAAGCAAAGATATCACTGCTTTCATTAAATTTAAGGGTATTTATTACATTCATGCATTCTTCATAATCTATCTTTTTTAAGCTCTTATTAGTTCCTTTTACTTTTAGAGTTTTATGGTCATAGTCATCTAATAAATCTAAAGCCTTAGTATATGATGTTATTACTTTTAATATGCCTTTAGCATCCTTATCTTCTAGTCTATCATCTAATCTATTTGCAATATCTATTAGTTCAATAGTTTTTTCTAGAGCTTTAAGTCTTTTCTCATTAATGGCATAACCTTTAATTAGATAATCTTTTAATATTTTATTAGCCCATTTTCTAAAGGCAACACCATTTTTTGACTTAACACGATAGCCAACAGAAATAATTACATCAAGATTATAGAAAGTAACAGGTTTATCTGAATTAGGAATGTGCAATTTTTGCACATTTGTCTTCTTGTCTAGTTCTCCTTCTTTAAAAATATTATTTATATGTCTTGTTATAACAGTTCTATCTTTATCAAATAGTTCTGCCATTTGCATTTGATTTAACCAAACAGTCTCATCTTTCATATTTACTTCTAATTTTACATTTTGATTATCAAAGATAACAATTTCATTCTTCATTTCTTAATCCTCCTCTATTTTCTTTATTTTATTTATTAAAGTATTTTTTACATCTTCATCGCCTATTAAGGTAATTGAAAATGTTTTATAACCTATTCTATTTATGCTGGCTCCACAGTGATAGATAATCTCATCATCTAAGATAAAGTACCTATCATGAAAGGTATTATTATAGTAAACTTGTAAATTATTGTACTGTTTATTATATTTTGCAATATCTTGTTCTGTAAGAAGATTATTAGATTTAGTTATAATTGTTACTTTTATCTTCAATCTTTTTATAATATCTAGTATTGTATTATCTGCATATGCATCTATTATTACAAGATTATTATTTGCACTATTAAATATCTCTTGTATTTTAGAATAAGCATCATAAATCTGACCATTAAAATATATTTCATTAATTTTCTTCTTTTCTTCTATTTTTGGAAATGAGTCTTGTAATAATTTAATTTTATATTCATGTTCTAATAGCATATTATTAACGTAGTTTTGTTCAAGTAAACTAGTAGAGATATATTTTCTCATAGTTACAAAGGCTCTCATAATAGCAACACTCATCTCTGAAGCAACATCAGTTCTGAGAACGGTAGCTAACATTGCTACACCTTGTTCTGTAAAAACATAAGGCAGTTTACGAATTCCTCCATAGTTATTCCAACTTGAAGTCCCAAATTGGGACTTCAAGTTTAAAAATTCTTCTGCTTCTAACTGAAAATAAAAATCATTAGGGAATCTATTAATATTTCTTTTTACTGCTTGATTAATTGTTTTTGTCCCATTAGCACATTCATATAATCTTGCCAAGTCACTATCTAGCATTACTTGCTTACCTCTTATTTCATAAATCATATTCTCTATTTTAATATCTTCTTTTGTAACAACTTCATTCATTTACTAATCCTCCAAAAGCATATTTTAAATAACTAGTTATTGGTTATTACTCTATAGTGTTTATGTTCGAAAGTCAAGCAAATAATGTTAAAAATATGTTACGAGTTTTCGTAAATCAAATGAGACTTTTATTTTATAAAACAGATTACGAAAATTCGTTATAATAAAAAGAACTTGCTATATAAGCAAGTTACTTTATTATTTAGATAAATTATATGTATCTTTAGCAATTACAAGTTCTTCATCTGTCGCTAACACATAACTAGCAATAGAAGATTTTTTAGTAGTAATTAATCCTTCTTTATCTTTTCTAACAATTGTTTCTTCATTTAGTTTCTCATCTACTTCTACACCAAGTGGTTTTAATTTATTAAGTACTTCTTTTCTTATAATAGGATCATTCTCTCCACCACCTGCTGTAAAGATAATAGCATCTACTTTACCTAGTTTTAAGAAGTATTTAGCGATATATTCGGCAATACGTTCAGTATACATATCTATAGCAAGAACTACTTTACTATCTTTAGCAATAAAGGCTCTATCTATATCTCTTAAGTCACTCATACCAGCAATACCTTCAAGGCCACTCTTTTTATTTAATAAGTTATCTACTTCATCATAAGACATTCCAGTTTTTTTCATAATGTAGCCTATAATACTATAGTCTATATCACCACTACGTGTTCCCATCATAATACCAGCATTAGGAGTAAATCCCATAGATGTAGCGATACATTTACCTTCTTTAACAGCAGATATACTAGCACCATTTCCAATATGACAGATAATTAAATTACCATCTTTACCTAATATATCTTTCATTCTAGTTGTTATATATTGGTGAGACAAGCCATGAAAACCATACTTTCTAACATCATATTTAACATACCATTCATAAGGTACTGAATATAAAAATTCTTTTTCCTCAATAGTTTGATGAAAAGCTGTATCAAAACAAGCAACCATAGTGGCATTAGGTATAGCTTTAGAGAAAGCTTTAATACCAACTATAGCAGCAGGATTATGAAGAGGTGCTAGGTCTTTTATTCTTTCTATTTCTTCTAGAACTCTTTCTGTAATAACAACAGAGTGAGAATATAAAACGCCTCCATGAACAACACGATGTCCAACAGCTTTAATTTCATCTAGTTTCTTAACAATACCTTTTTCCACAAGTTCTGTTAATAAAATATTAACAGCTTTCTCATGACTTTCAATTTTCTCTTTCTTATAGATTTTTTCATCATTAACTCTAATAGTATAGTCACTATCAGATAAACCAATTCTTTCAAAACTTCCTTTTGTAATTACTTTTTCACTTGGCATATCATAAAGCCTAAATTTAAGAGTGCTACTACCAGAATTAACAGCTAATAATATCATAATTATCTCTCCTTTTGCTTATTATATAATAATATCTGAAAAAGGACAATTGTTTTTTATAAGGTGATTGTTAATTATTAATTGTTTCTTCACTATTTGTTGTCTCTTCTTGGCTATTTACTCCATTAACCACAATCTTGCCGTGATAGTGTTTATTTAATACATCGTTTCCTACTCCTTCTCTTATCCATACATATAGAGTATAAGTTGCACTTTTTCCGGCTTCAAGCGAACCTGTAGCAATTTTATAATCAGACTCTTCTATACTAGAAAGATTTGTAGGTTCTCCTGTATCTAGTTTATATCTTATATAATCTTTATTTAATTGATTATTGCCACAGCCTTCTTTATTTATCATATCAGTGTCATCTTGTATAAATATTTCATAATCTGCTGCTAGTGTTCCTGTATTTGTTATTGTAAATGTATATGGTGTTAATTTTACTCCTTCTTCATCGCTCATTGGATATTCTCCATTTAACTTTATTGTGTTAGTTGATTCACCAAAATCTATATTTAAAGTTCCTACTTTTATAACATTATAATCAGCAGATCTTGATATTGACGTAAAGACGGCATAAGCACTTCCTAATGAAATTATAGTTACTCCTAATATTGAAAATAATGTTACTAACAGTTGTCTTTTAGCCATTTTAGTTAGTGCTACTTCTTTGAAATTATATTCTTCTAATTTTTCTTTAGTAATCTTTTTTCTATTGTTAAACCTTTTCATTATAATCAACACCTTATCTTTATGTATAGTATAACAAATAATATAAAAGTAATCTAGTATTTTTTTATATAAAATAAAAGATAGGCTTTATAGGCCTATCGCTTAAGTTATATTACTTATTTATTAGTATAACTTCCGCTAACTTGATTTAATCCATTTTGTACTAAACGTCTAGTGATTTCACCACCAACTGAACCGTTAGCACGGCTAGTAGCATCTGGTCCTAAATTAACACCAAATTCATTAGCTATTTCATATTTCATTTTATCGATAGCTTGTTTAGCACCAGGAACTCTCATTTTCATTGAACCAGTGTTCATATTGTTGTTCATTTGTTTCACCTCCTACACTAGTAGAATGTGAAGTTTTTTTAATTTCATACATTTTTTTTACTGGTAATTTTTACCTATAAAATATTTTCATAATTTTTTTCATTCTTATAGATAAAAGTATTATCTATTGTTTCTTTTAAAATCTCTTCATAGTTTACTTTTTCTTCTTCTTTTAGAGTCTCATCTAAACTTGGATTAATTATAGGATGTTTTGGTACAAAGACTGTACAACAATCTTCATAAGGCAAGATACTTGTATTATATGTATCTATTTTTTTAGCGATTTCAATTATTTCTAATTTATCTAGGCATGCTACTGGTCTTATTACAGGTAAATTAGTAACATTATTTATTACATACATACTATTTAAAGTTTGTGATGCAACTTGTCCAATAGATTCACCATTAATTATAACTTTAGCATTATATTTTTCACATAAAGCGGACATTATTCTATACATCATTCTTCTCATAATAGTAATAACATAATTAGGTGATACGCTTTTATAGATTTCTTCTTGTATTTTAGTAAATGGTACGATATATAAATTCATATCATTTGTATAAACTTTTAGCTTATTTACTAAAGTTATTACTTTTTCTCTAGCTTCTAAACTAGTATGAGGTATCGCTTCAAAGTAGACAGCATCAACTTTTATTCCTCGCTTCATAGCAAGGAATCCTGCTACAGGAGAGTCTATTCCTCCGCTTAACATTAATAATCCTTTTCCTTGAATGCCACTAGGATATCCACCTAATCCATTAAATTCATTATAATAGATATAAGTATTTTTTTCTCTTATTTCTACATGAATAATAACTTCTGGATTATTAACATCTACTTTAATATTATCCTTATTTTTTAAAACTATACCACCAAATATTTTAGATAATTCCATACTAGTTTTAGGAAAAGATTTATCACTTCTTTTAGTTTCAACTTTAAACGTTTTAAAGTTTTGTAATTTAACTGTTTTAATTAATTCATTTTTAATAGAATCCATGTTACTATTAGTAACATAGGCAATATGATAAGAATGTATACCAAAAATCTCATATATTTTATTAATAATAGCTTCTTCATCTTCTACATTATAATGTATATACATTCTAGACAAATCTTTTTCTATTAAAACATTGAAGTCTTTTAATTTATTTTCAATATTTTTTGTTAAAGTTTTAACAAAATAATTACGATTACCTTTTTTAGTAGTTAATTCTCCATATTTAATTAATATTACTTTTTCCATAGAGTTTCTCCTTTTATAAATCTAGACTATTTTCATCTAATAAGAATTGTTTTAAGCTCATTATGACAATTCCTTTTTCATTTCTCCATAGTTTAATATCATTTTCAACAATAATTATTCTTTTAAAGAAATCATCTATTTTAATTAATGATTTTTCTTCTTGTTCCATTTTTTCTTTAGTAGGAATAGCATAAGCTGATTGTATATAATATCTATTACTTTCTTTATTACAAACAAAATCTACTTCTAATTGTTTATGCATTTTTTTATTATTTTTATCTTTCATAGTATATTCTACTACACCAACATCGACATTAAATCCACGAACTAATAGTTCATTATAAATTATATTTTCCATTAAGTGATTATCTTCTTGTTGTCTAAAGTTAAGTCTTACATTTCTTAAACCAATATCTGTAAAATAATATTTACTTGGAGTATTGATGTACTTCTTACCTTTAATATCATATCTTAAAGCTTTAGTAATCATAAAAGCATCTATTAAATAATCTATATATGTATTAATAGTTTTAGCAGATACATTTTTAAAACCTTTACTTTTAAAAGTATTTTCCAATTTTAAGGGATTAGTTAGGGAACCAACAGATGATGCTAATACGTTTATAAGAGATTCTAATACTTCATCTTTTTGAATATTATTTCTTTCAACTATATCATTTATATAGGTATTATTAAATAAATTATTTAAGTATTTACTCTTTTCTTCATATGTTTTTCTTGATAAAATGTAAGGCATTCCACCATAAGTAATATATTCTTTTAAAGCTTCATCAACATTTTTAGAACTAGCAGTTAGATATTCTCTAAATGTTAGAGGATAGACTCTAACTTCATCACCTCTACCTCTAAACTCTGTAATTATATCACTTGATAAGAATTTTGAATTACTACCAGTTACATAAACATCTAAATTCTTCTTTCTTAAAAAGCTATTTAAAACACTTTCAAAACCATCTACTTTCTGTATTTCATCAAGTAAAATATAATACATTTTATCATCTTTTATTTGACCCATTATATACTTATATAATTTATGTCTATCTAAATATTCTTCATTTTCAACAGAATCTAATTCTAATTTAATAATATGATCTTCTTTCACTCCAGTACTTAATAAATAATTTTTATAAATAGGATCCATTAAGTAGGATTTACCACATCTTCTTATACCTGTGATTACTTTTATCATATCATTTTCTTTTCTATCTATTAATTTATTTAGATAGATATCTCTTTTAATCTCTTTCATTTGAATCACTCATTTCCTTTTTTTGTGACTTTTCACATTTTTTAGTAATTTAAGTATATCATTAATTATTAAAAAAATCTATATTATTTTACCAATTTTTGTGACTTTTCACACTTTTTGGGAATAGCAAAAGTCATTACGAATTTTTATACATTTTGCACATTTTTCGTAATGAAATTGATTTAATATTTATTTTAATAATTCTATATTTTTCTTTTCTTCTTCTACAGCATTTATTAATTCTTGTTCAGTAGGCATATGCAATTTATATTCTGTAGAAAATATTGTTTCATTGTCTTCAGGAAGTGTATAGTTAACAATAGTTTTATTCTTATCAGTACTTAAAAGAATTCCTATTGTTTTATTTTGATTTTTACTTTTAACATCTCTATCATAATAATTTCCATACATTTGCATTTGTCCTATATCTTGATGAGTTACTTTACCTATTTTTAAATCTATTATAACAAAGCATTTTAAAAGTCTATTATAAAATACTAAATCAGGGTAAAAGTGTTCTTCTCCTAGAGTTATCCTAACTTGGCTGCCTACAAACATGAAACCTTTTCCTAATTCTAATAGGAATTCTTTTAAATGTTCTAAGATATTCTTCTCTAAATCAGATTCTAAATAATCAGTATTTTCTTTGATATCAAGGAACTCTAAAACAAAAGGGTCTTTTATTAAATCTTTACTTTCTTTTAGTACTTGACCTTTTTCTATTAATTCTTTTTTCTTACTTTTATTAGATGATAAAAGTAATCTTTCATACAATAGAGAATTTATTTGTCTTTGTAGTTCTCTAACACTCCATCTTGAATTAATACATTCATTTAGATAAAAGCTTCGCTTTGACTCTTCATCAATTTTAATTAATTCTAAATAATGTGACCAACTCAATTTGGCAGACACTGTCTTCCAAATTGGATATGTTAAATAGAATTTTCTCATAGTTCTTAAATTTCTTGATGAAAATACTTTACCAAATTCATCAGTTAATTTTTTAGATAGTTTATCTAAAATGGCATCTCCATAGGATGCTCTTTTATCCCCTTTTTGGATATCCATAATAATTTTACCAATATTCCAATATAAATTAAGCATCTCTACATTAACAGTAGTATATACTTTATTTCTTGCATTAATTACAAGTTATTTAATATTAGCATAAATATTATTAATTTCAGTTTCTTCTATTAATTCTGTAGTCATAAGCCTCCTTTACAGATTATCTTTTAATATCTTTATAAACTCTTTGGCTTCCTCTAAAGTATTATCTTTAGATAAAGAAAGTCTTAATGATGTTTTAGATATCTCTTTATCTTTTGTTAATTCATAGATACTTTTAGAGTAATCTTCTTTAGAAGAACAAGCTGTTTTAGTAGATAAATAGACATCATAAGATTCTAATTTATGTATCATTGTCTCTGGTTTAATACCTTTAATACTAAAGTTTAAAATATAAGGAGAAGAGTCTAGTTTAGAGTTTATAGTAACTTTATCTAGCTTACTTAACTCATATCTTAGATAGTTATTAATCTCTTTTACTTTTAGATAAGCTTTAGGTTGGTCTTCTAAGGCTAAACGTAGAGCTTTAGCAAAAGAGGCGATTAGAGGTAAAGCAGGTGTTCCTGCTCTATATATTGTTTGACTTTCTCCTCCATTAATTATTGGAGATAAGTTAATCTTCTCTTTTTTTATTAATAATGCTATTCCTTTAAGTCCATTAAATTTATGAGCTGATGCTGAAAATAAATCTACATTAGTTAAATCTACATCTATTTTAGTAAGACTTTGAGTACCATCGACATGGAATACGGCCTTACTATTTTCTTTAATTATTTTACCTATAGTGTCTATATCTTGAATTATACCTAGTTCACTATTAACATGATGAATAGAAACAAGTACGGGGTCTAGTTTTAACTTTTCTTTTAAATCATTAATATCTATATGATAGGTGTCATCTAATTTTAAATTAATAACTTCTACATATTTTAGATTATTTAGAGTATTAGTAATAGAAGGATGCTCTAAAATAGTAGTTAATATAATTCTTTTTCTATTAGGATAAGCATCTAATACTCCTTTAATCGCTAAATTATTAGATTCACTACTACTACTAGTAAATATTACTTCATCTTCTTTTACTTTTAAAAGACTTGCTACTTGTTTAACACTAGCATTCATTAGTTTTTTACTTTCAAAACCTAATTTATGAATAGAATTAGCATTACCAATATATTCTTTAGATACCTTAACAAATGTATCAAGGACTTCATCTCTCACTTTTGTCGTGGCCGCATTATCAAAATATATCACAATTATCACCCTCTTCATTAATTATAGCATAGTTATTTTTTCTTAAGACTTTTTCTGTAGTATTATAATCTCTATATTTATTAAAGACTAATGACATATTTTTAGCAAGAGAAAAAATATTCTTAGTAAATAAAATTTTATTATTAAGAAGATATTTTTTTATATCTTTAATATGAAGAGATTCTAGAATAACTATTAGTTCTTCTATATCTGTATTATCTAGAGATGCTATTTCTTTTCTATTAAAGCCTAATCTTTGTAGTATTTTTTTATCATTTATTTTCATAGGCCCTCCGGTTAATTAACTATACTACTATTGTTTAGACTAAAATGCAAGAAATATTAAAAGTTTTGCAATATTTATCACAAAACTTTATTCTGCAAAGACATTTTCTATAGTTAGAGTCTTATTATCATAACTTTTAATTACACCTATAAGAGAGATAGGGGCATTTTTATTTAGTTTTTTTATGTTTTTAGATAAGAGATTTGCTTTTACAGTTAAATCATATTTACCATCGATATCATCAGTAAATTTTAAAGTAACTGTATTATTCTTATTATTTTTACTAGAGATAGTTCCTGTTAATCTAATAAATTCTCCTATATGGTTATTATTATCATTAATGATGGAGTAAGCAAGTTCTCTTATAGTAAAGGTTTCAGGATTAGTATTATACTTTATTCCCCAAGAGCCTGTAACAGTATCACGTCTACCTACTTTTTGATTATATTTTATTACTTTATAGCCAAGTCCATAATACTCTTTTGTTCCTCCATCATTATAGACTTTAGTTCTAATAGCAAGGAAAGGACCAATATGAGCTTTAGATACTAATAAAATATCTGTAGTTACTAATACTCCTATTACGATTATTACTATCATAACAATAGTAGATATTTTCTTTATCTTTTTCTCTTCTTCTACTGGTATTCCTTCTAATTTTTCTTCTGTTTGCATAATTTCACCCCTAACTAGTTATCTTTTCTAAAAACTCCTCTTCTGTCCATATTGGTATATTTAAACTTTTTGCTTTATCATATTTACTACCAGGATTATCTCCTACAATAACAGCATATGTTTTCTTAGATACAGAGCCTACTGTCTTTCCTCCAGCATTTTCTATTAAAGCTTTCGCTTCATCTCTTGTTAATTTAGTAAGGGTTCCTGTTAAGACAAAGCTTTTATCAAGAAAGTCTTCATTAAGTTTTAACTCTTCACCAATGTATTCCATATTAAGGCCTAGTTCTTTTAATTCTTCTATTATCTTTAGATTATCCTCATTACTAAAATAATCTACAATATTTTTGGCAATAATAGGACCAATATCTGGAATCTCTACTAATTCATCATACTTAGCCTTACTTAAATTATCTATTGTTTTATAAGTTTTGGCAAGTATTTTAGCTTTTTCTTTACCTACATTTTTAATACCTAAACCGAATAATAATCGTTCTAGCGAATTAGATTTACTGACTTCAATAGCATTTAATAGATTAGTAACAGATTTTTCACCATAGCCTTCTAGTTTCGTTAAGTCATCTTTTTTAGATGATAATCTATAAATATCAGGGATAGTACTTATGAACTTAAAGTTATATAAGTCTTCCATTAATCTATCTCCTAGGCCATCTATATTCATGGCAGGACGAGAGACAAAATGAATAAAGCTTTCAATGTGTCTTGCAGGACAATTAGGATTAGGACAGTAATAATCTACTTCTCCTTCTTTTTTTATTAGTTTTGCATCACAGATAGGACAATTAGTAATCATTTTAAATGGTATCTCTTTACCAGTTCTTCTTTCAATCTTCGCTTCTACTACTTCTGGGATAACATCTCCTGCTTTTCTAATAGAGACAGTATCATGTATCATTAAGCCTTTTTTTATTACATAATCTTCATTATGAAGAGTCGCTCTACTTATAGTAGAACCCATTAATTGAACGGGGTCTAAGATAGCATTAGGTGTTATTTTACCAGTTCTTCCTACAGTAAATAATATATCATTTAGTTTAGTTAATACTTCTTCGGCAGGGAATTTATAGGCAATTGCCCATCTAGGAGTTCTTGCGGTAAAGCCTAGAGTTTGTTGGTCTTTAAGATTATCTACTTTTATAACAACACCATCAATATCATATGGTAGGTCTTTTCTTATTTCCCCTTTCTCATGAATATAAGCCATTACTTCATTTATATTTTTAACTATTCTGTTATTAGGGTTAGTCTTAAATCCTAAACTCTTCATAAACTCTAAAGCTTCATGATGAGTTTTAATTCCAAAGTCTTCTGGATTTGGTAAATGGTATAAAAAGGCATCTAAATTACGTTTTGCGGCTACTTTAGAGTCTAGCTGTCTAATAGAACCTGCCGCAGCATTTCTTGGGTTTTGAAGGGGTTTCTCGCCTTTAGAGATACGTTCTTTATTAATCTTTTCTAGCGTTTTTTTACTCATATAGATTTCTCCTCTTACTTCAATATCAAGAGGTTGTTTTAACTTTAAAGGGATACTTTTAATAGTCTTAACATTATGAGTAATATCTTCTCCTACAACACCATTACCTCTAGTAGCACCTTGTACTAATATTCCTTTTTCATATTTTAAGGAAACAGATAGTCCATCTATTTTAAGTTCACATACATAATTAGAAGAAATGCCACTGTTTTCAATTCTTTGTAAAAAATCTACAATTTCATCTTCATTAAAGACATCTCCTAAAGATAACATAGGAATAGTATGTTCTACTTTTTTAAACTCATCTATTACTTCTCCTCCTACTTTTTTAGTAGGAGAAGTATCAAGTACCCACTCTGGATGTAATTTTTCAATAGTTTCAAGTTCTCTATAGTAAGCATCATACTCTTGGTCTGTTATCTTAGGGTCATCTAAAACATAGTAGTCATAAGAAGCATCGTTTAATATTTTTATTAGGTAGTTCATTCTTTCCTTTGTAATGTTATTTTCCATAGGATTTCCTTCTTTCTATAAGTTTATCCACAAGTGTTGTGGATAAAGTCCAGCACTAGTTAATTCTCTTAAAGCTTTTTCCACAGTTTCTTTATCTTCTTTATAAGTCATACCATACCAAGTAGAAGTTGTATTTATAACATCTATAGTTTTAATATTTTTCTTAAGGCAAGTATCTAAGACATCAGGTATCTGAAATTCATAGTCATCAAGATTTTTCTGATGAAGTGATAAGAATAAATATAGTTCATCACTTAAGATGTCAAATAAGTCAGGAGAAAATAGTAAAAGATTCATACATACTAGGGTATCTTCATCTATTTCTTTACCATTACTACTATGTAAAGGAGCGGCAATTATTTTATTTCTTTTAGGTGCTACTTTAGACTCTGTTATTCTTAATAATTTATTATCTGCAACTTCCATAACCCCTCTTTTAGCGGCTCCATTAGGAGTTAAGGTATTACCTACTTTATAACCTACAACACCATAATGATTATAGATGATATCATCTAAGTATTCACTGGCTTTTAGAAAAGCATCTTTACCATAGTAATCATCAGCATTTATGACTGCGAATGGTTCTTTAATTTTATCTTTGGCACAAAGGATAGCATAGGCAGTACCTAAAGGTTTAGTTCTTTTCTTTAATAAAGGTTTAAATCTAGTAGGAATATAATCATCATTTTGAAAAGCATATTCTACTTTAATATAAGGTTCTACTCTTTTACCAATAGTTTCTCTAAAACTCTCATAGAAATCTTCTTTAACAATAAATACTACTTTAGTAAAGCCAGCTTCAGTAGCATCATAGATTGAATAATCTATTATGAACTCTCCATTAGGTCCAACTGGTTCTATTTGTTTTAAACCTCCGAATCTACTTCCCATACCGGCAGCCATAATTAATAATGTTTTATCTTTTTTCATCTTTACCTCCATATAAATTATTACTATATATTACATCTTTAATCATATTATTTATAGCATTTACTACTAATTCTTTATCTTCTTTATATGTTACTCCATACCAGTTAGCATGAGTTTCTATAACATCTACTATAACTCTATTTTCTTTTAATAATTCATTTAAAACTATTGGTATTAAAAACTCACAACTATCTAGATTATCTTTATTATCTTCTAAAAAGATAGGTAGTTTTTCTTCTAAGATGTTAAAAAGACTAGGCGTAAAGAGTAACATGTTCATAGAACAGATAGTATCTTTTTCCACTTCAAAAGGATTACTACCATCTAGGGGTGATACTTTTACTAAATTACCATCTAACTCCGTACTACTTTCTATTATCGTAATTAGTTCATTATTATCATTTACTTTACAGACACCTCGTTTAGCGGCACCATTTTCTGTTAAGGTATTACCAAGACGATAAGCGATTAAGCCATAATGATTATCTTTAATATTAGATAGATAATCTGATGCTTTCATATAGGCATCTCTTCCATAGAAGTCATCTGAATTAATGATAGCGAATGGTTCATTAATTTTATCTTTGGCACAAAGTATGGCATGGGCAGTACCAAGAGGTTTCTTTCTTGGCTTTAGTAGTTCTTGATACTCTTTAGGTATATTATCATCATTCTGAAAAACATACTCTACTTTTATATGTGGTTCTACTCTTTTGCCAATAGTCTCTTTAAATATATCATAATTTTCTTCTTTTATAATAAAGACTACCTTATTAAAGCCTGCCTTAATGGCATCATAGATAGAATAGTCTATAATAAACTCGCCATTAGGTCCTACTGGTTCTATTTGTTTTAGTCCTCCAAATCTACTACCCATACCGGCAGCCATGATTAGTAATGTTTTATCTTTCATATGTCCTCCTAGTATTATTTTTCTTATAATTTCAATATGTTATCACAAAATTCCTGCGTTTTTATATGTTATTTTCACAAAATTCCGGCACTTTTCAGCTTATTTTTCACATTTTTCCATTTTGGTAGATATTTATGTGTTATTTTATAAAAATTCTAACCATAATATCTTTTTAAGTAAATTACTTTGTCATGAATTGATACACCTATTACATCTTCATCATTTTCATCTGTTATCTTCCTACCGTAGATACCATCTAATTTCCCAAAGTTTACGACATTATTGTTAATTTTATTTAACAATCTACTATTCATATAAATAGCATCTCCTATTTTAGGTAATTCGTCAATATCATAAAACTCTATATTGATATTATAGGAATTGTTATCATTATCTTTTAATGTATAATTATAGCCAGCTATATTTTCTATTATTAGTTTAATCATAATAAATTATCTCCTTTTTAGTATTCTATAAATGTTTTCCTTGTTCTTTTAACTTTTCCTCTAATTCTGGTAGTAAAGGAATATTAACTGTTTGTATGTTATGAGCATCGTGACAGAATTCTGGCCCTATTTTAATAACATTTGGTAATTCTATACTTGTTAATGAAGTATTTTTATGAAGAAAAAACACACCTATATTTGTAGCATTTGGTAATTCTATACTTGTTAATGAAGTATTATTATTAAGAAAACCGTTACCTATGCTTATAGCATTTGGTAATTCTATACTTGTTAATGAAGTATTATTAAGAAGAAAACTATTACCTATACTTGTAGCATTTGGTAATCCTATACTTGTTAATGAAGTATTTTTATGAAGAAAACTATTACCTATGCTTATAGCATTTGGTAATTCTATACTTGTTAATGTGTTATTTTTATTAAGAAAATTGTC
>CAMLTY010000009.1 GCA_946486465.1 uncultured Mycoplasmatota bacterium | reverse complement strand
TTCATATCTAGCACTTAAATTGTACCACATTTTTAATTTCCGAACAACTCTATTATATTTTTGAAATAACTCGGCTTCCTTATGCATAGTCTCTTCATAAGCAAAGTTATCATGCCATCCATCTCCATAAGCATCATCACTTACATATAAACTCATAAGTTTAGCATTTTCATCTATTTCTTTTTTTATATCTTCAAGACTCTTTAAATAATTCTCATAACCCAATTTATCTAAATATATCTTACTCATAGATAATAAGCTCCTCTCTTGCTCTTGTACAAGCGACATAATAAAGGTATTTATTCTTCTTAAAGGTCTCATCAGTATCTATTATAATAACACTATCAAACTCTAGGCCTTTCGCAATATAACTAGGAACTACTACTAAATCTTTAATAAATGCTTTAGACTCTTCAGTTAATAAACTAATATTTAAATCATCTTTTAGTAAATCATAGATATCTTCTGCTTCCCTATCTTCTTTAGTGATGATAGCAAGGGACTTATATGTATTAGTAAGTGTTTTTATATCAAGGAGTAATGATTCTTTAATATCTTTAGGTTTTCTAATTATTACATCCTTATTATTACTCTTCTTAATAGCATTAACATAATCTAAATTTAATATTTTATTAGTATATTCTATTATCTCTTTAGTAGACCTATAAGTCTTTAATAACTCTAAGTAATTACTATCACTAAATATCTCTTTTAACTCTTCTAAAGTATCATATTTATAATAAAGATTAATATTTTGATTAACATCACCTAATATGGTAAAATCTGCTTTTTTAAACATCTCTTTAATAATTACATATTGTAAATAATTATAGTCCTGGGCTTCATCAATAACTACTTGTTTAATATAATTATTATAAGGAAAACCAAATAATTTACCTTTTAAATATGAGATAAGTAAAGCATCATCATAACCTATTACTTTGGTATTTTTAATTTCTAACTTATATTTAGCATAATTACTCTTAAAGAAGTCTTTATAAATATCTTTTATATTTAAAGATATATTAATATTTTCTTTAATTAATTTTCTAATAGGAGCCTTTCTCTTACCTGGTGTTCCATAATACTTTAATGATAAATATTTAGCAGCTTCATCAATTCTTTCTACTAAAGGGAATCTACTATATTTATCTTTAAGTAAATAGTTTAACTCATCCCTACTCACTTCATTTATCTTATCTAGTTCTATATCATTAATAACTTTAAAGTTCTTTATAAAAGCACTAATATAATTATCTAAGTCTTTAATAATCTCTTTACTCTGTTTATATTTAATAATATCTACATCACTCTTATCACCTTTATAATACTTACTAATAAATGAAGGAAAACTCTCTATATTTTTATACTCTTTTAAGAAATAACTTAAGTAATCACTAAAGGTTGTCTCAAGAGTGTTCGCTTCTCCTAATTCCGGTAAGACATTGGAAATATACTCTGAAAATATCTTATTAGGTGAAAAGATTAAAACATTATTAGAACTTAAATTATTAATTCTATATAGAAGGAAAGCGATACGATGTAAGGCCACAGATGTTTTACCACTTCCTGCAATACCTTGTACTATTAGATTATGGTCATCTAAGTTACGAATTATTTTATTTTGTTCTGCTTGGATAGTATTAACTATGTTTTTCATCTTTTCATTATCAGTAGTAGCGATTACTTTTTGTAATAATTCATCATCTATATTTAGAGAATTATCAAAAACATTTATTAGTTTTCTCTTCTCTATTATATATTGTCTTTTTCTTAAAAGTCTTCCCTCATGAATATAATCATCTACTCTATATTTACAAGGCCCTACTTCATAATCATAAAACAAACTACAAATAGGACTTCTCCAATCATATAAAATATTGTTATAATTCTCATCTTTTAAATAAGTTAAAGCCATATAAATATCATAAGTATTACCTTCATTATCTTTATAGAGGAATGATGCAAAATAAGGTTTATCTTTAATATTAATTAAAGACTTATAATACTTTCTTTTACTAAGTACTCTTAAAGCTTCTAACTCATCACTTGCCATTACTTGATTAAATTCGGCACTATCAAAAGATGATTTATCTTGATAATTAAGTTTCCTAAAATTAATAAGCTCTTCTTCCTTTAAGAACAAATCACTACTAGCTTCATTAATTTCTTTATCAAGTTTTTTTAAAACATCTTGTAAATTCTTCTTTTCTTTTACTATTTCTTCTTTACTAATAGACATATTATCCCTCCTTCTAATTATTAGTAAAGTTCCCTGAAAACGAAGAAAACCCGCATAAATTAATATGCAGTTAAATAAAAAGTTAAGTTTTAAGCATAAACGTCAATAAGAATATATCAAATAAATATTATTTTGTAAATAAATTTTACTTTGTTTTTTGTAAAACTTTCTTAAATACAGATATTTCGCTTTTATTTTCAGCAATTACCTGTTCATGTCTTAAGGCATCATAGCCTAATAAGTTTTTTCTTTCTTCATATAAATTAAGTCTATCAAATAAAAGTGCATCAAATACATCATGAGAACCATCATCAGTCACTTTAAACTCTCCATTAAATTCTATTTCTTCACTTGAAGAATTAATTTTTTTATCATAAATAGATTCTAAAATAGTTTCTGCTAAAGCTATTTGGCCTTTAGTATTTATATGAAAGTTTGCTTTACTATTATTATATCTATTTCCTATTTCATTTGTATTAATGTAAGTTATATGGTAACTATTACATAATGAGGTTAATCTTTCATTATATGCTAATATTAAATCTTGAAAGATTTTCATATCCTCACTTCTCAAACTAGCTGGAGTATAAGAACCTAAAGCAAAAATATCACTTCTATCATTAATAGATAATAAATTATAAAAGTTTTTATCTATACCATCCATTACCTTATTCAAAGTATTCGGATTATTAACTTTTTCTAAAGTATAGTTATAATTAGGTCGTTTATCTCTATCTTTATAATCCTTAGAAATAGAAAAAGGATTATTACCTACTTCACGCATTAAATTATTTACACCACTTGAATATATAACTATTGGTTCTTTAGAATCTTTTAAAGCTGTTGTTAAATGAATATTGGCATCACCTTTTTTAGGAATAGCACATACTTTATAAAGATATCCAACTTTACCCAAAGATTTAGGTAAATGAACATCAGACATTACTTTTTCTAATGCTGCTACCATACTATAAACTCTTGATAACTTAATTTCATCTAAACTTAAATTAGCTTTTAAGAAATAATCAATATGTTCTGTTTTATTCATTAGAAGTGAGAAAGCATTAATAACAGTAGGATTAAACTTATCTGTTTTTAATTCACTAGCTAAGTATTCTAATAGACCTTTCTTAAAAATTGTTGATGTTGTATTTACTCCTTGTGAGTCATTCAAACCGACTATTGTTAAAACATCATCTTTATAATAGTCTATTAAATCTTTTAACTTTTCTTTTTCCATAAAATATGTCACCTCTTTATTGATACGTATTATAACACAAAATCGTTAAAAAAATAATTTATACAACTCTTGGACTATATTTTCTCTTCTTCTTAGTCAATACCTTTTGTACTTTATCAAAAACAACATAAGCATCTTTATCTAGATTAGCAATATCTAATAAATGTTCTTTTTCATACCCATCTTTCATCATCGCTAAACTCTCTTTTTCTCTAAAGTCTCTAAAAGCATTATCCATAACTCCTAAAGCTCCTTTAGAGTTATAACCAAAGTCACTATATTCTCTTACTTGTTTTCTTTCTGTAATAAATTTATTTATATATATAGCAGATGCTATCTCTTCGCTTAATGCTTTAGAATTATTATCTATACTATTTCTATCTATATAAGTTAAATTATATTTAGTACATAAATTATATAAAGATTCATTAAAAGAGATTACTAAGTTCTTAACTTCTTCTAAAGTATTAGGAAGAAGAGCATTTAATACATAAATATCACTTTTATCATTAATAGATAAAATATTATAAAAGTTTCTTTCTACTCCTGTCATAACTTTACTTAATGTTTTTTTACTCTTAATCTTCTTTAAAGTATAATCAATATTCTTAGGATAATTTACTCCATCAAAATCTATCTCTCTTTTTAAATTACTATAACCACTAGAATAAATTATTATCGGATTATATGCTTCTTCTAATAAAGATGTTATACAAGTAGTATCATCATCTCTATTAATTAGATTTCTAAAAGTAGATATATATCCTATTTTCCCTAATACTTTAGGTAAGTGCCTATTTACCATAAACTTTTCTAAAGTTAAAACACTGCTATAGACTTTAGACAATTTTATCTCTTCAATACTTAGATTACTCTTTAAGAAATAATTAATATGTTCTGTTTTATTCATTAAAGGTGAAAAAGCATCTACTACTGTTGTCTTTAACTCATCACTACTTAGAAGTTCACTTAAGTAATCTAACAAATCTTTCTTAAAAAAAGAACTAGCATTATTCACTACTTCTAAATCATTAAAGCCAATAATAGTTAATTCATCTTTATAATAATCTCTTAATTTAGTAAGTTTTTCTTTATCCATACTAGTTCTCCTTTCATTATAATCTAGTTTTATTTTTATAGTCTCTTCTTACATCTTTTACTTCTTCATAGTCTATACAATATCGTTCTAAAAAACAAAGAGCAACATTCATTTCTAATTTATTAAATTCTAAATAATTATCATAAATATATTTTTCAACAGCATCTTCATAAGTTAAACTACCATCTGTATCAATCATATTAAATGTAACAGATTTAAGTACACCTCCAGTATCTTTTGCTAGACTATCTGCTTTAAGAGAAAAGATACTATCTTTTGAATCACTTGGTCCTAAACCATATATATCATCAAAATTAATATTAAAGTATTCATTTTTTTTATATGGATCATAAAAACTAACAGAAAATTTTATCTCTTCTTTATCAAATGTTCCTTTCATTTACTGAACTCCTCCTTTCTTAATATAAATTATTATAGATAAAAAGTATAAAAAGTCAATAATTATTAAAAATAATAAAGGTGATGTTATGCAAATAAATTTAGGTTATGTAGGTAATCCTCCTACTCTTTTAGATATATACTCTCATAATTTAACTTTTAAAGAATTCTCTAAATATGATAATAATAAAGGCATAGATTTATTAACAAAAAGAATAAAGTTAAATTTTAAAAACTTTGAGAAAGTCTTAAAGTATAATTATGATAACAAGATTAAATTCTATAGAATGACTCATACTATGTTTCCCTTACTTACTCATCCTAATGTTAATATCGATTATAAAGAAGTATTTAAAGATGAGTTTAATAAATTAAAGAAAACTATAGATAAGTATAATATTAGAATAGATACTCATCCTGACGAATTTTGTCTTTTAACTAGTGAAAAGGAAAATGTTACTCTTAATAGTATAGAGATATTAAAGTTTCATTTAGAAATATTTAAATTACTAGGTATAAATGGTAAATGTGTATTACATCTAGGTAGTTCTAAACCAACTAAGGAAGAAGCATTAAATAGATTTAGAGATAATTTTAATAAGTTACCTATAGAGTTAAAAAGTCTAATAATACTAGAAAACGATGATAAAACTTATAACGTAACTGATACTTTAACTTTATGTGAAGAGTTAAATATCCCTATGGTCTTAGACTATCATCACTATGTCTGTAATCACCTAAAAAATGAAAGAATAGATAAACTATTACCTAGAATTATAAAGACATGGGAAAATACTGATCTAAATCCTAAAATTCATTTTTCTTGTCCCTTAAACTCTAAACAAAAAAGAAATCATAGTACTTATTTAAACTATAACTCCTTTATTAGGTTTTTAAAATTATTAAAGCCTCTTAATACTGATATAGATATAATGTTAGAAGCGAAAGGTAAGGATGAAGCTTTATTTAGGTTAGTAAGACAACTTAAATTTTATAAAGATTTTAAAGTAAAGGGAACTACTATTATTTTATAAAATAATTACCTTTAGGAAAAGTAATAACTACTTTAGTATATTTTAAATAGACTGATTCTATTTTAATATCAATACCAAGCTTATCACATAGTTTCTTTGTAAGATAAAGTCCTATACCACTAGCATTCTTTTTATTTCTATTACTACCTGTAAAGCCTTTTTCAAATACTTTAGATACATCAGCTTCTTTTATCCCTACTCCATTATCATATATTTCTAATTTTATATTATTTTTAGTACTAACACCTTTAATTCTAACTAGTCTATCTTTTTTATTTTGATATTTTAATGAATTACTAATTATCTGTCCTATTATAAAGTTTAACCATTTAATATCAGTATAAACTTTTAAATTATCTAAATCATTTACTTCTACTTTAATATGGTAATTAAGGAGATAATTCTTATACTCTAAAATAGTTGGATGAACAAGGTCAGCAAGTGTAACTTCTTTAATAAAATAATCTTTCTCTACGACATCACTTCTTGCATAAAATAACATTTTATCAACTAATCTACTAATCTTTAAGACTTCTTCTTTAATTCTTTCATCATTATTATTATCAGCATATAGAGATAAAGCCGAAATAGGTGTTTTAACTTCATGAATAAAACTATCTAAGAAGTCAAGATACTCATTCTTAGAGTTTTCTACTTCACTTAATTTATCATTTAAAGCTTTACAAGCCTTATCTAAAGCATAGTAATAGGCCTTATTCTCTAGATTTTTAGGTTTATCTATTACTTCTTTAATTAGATATTTCTCATCTAAAGAATCTACTAGATTAACTATTTTCTCATATCTTTTCTTAATTAAAAGATAACTAACTAACAAAGATATAAAGATAAAAACAATTATTAGGATAGCAAGTAAGATGATAAGACTAGCATTAACTCCTATTAATAAGAGATATATACTAAGAAATAAGGTAAAAACCAAACTAATAATTATATAAAATATCTTTTCTTCTAAATAATCTAAAAACATCATAACTTATAACCAACACCTCTTACTGTCTTAATAAAATCATCTAGTCCTATATCTCTTAATTTATTTCTTAATCTATTAATATTAACTATTAAGATATTTTCATCTAAATAAAACTTATCATTCCATAAATATTCTATTAACATATCTTTAGATAAAGTATTAGGATAGTTTAAGAATAGATAATACATTAGTAAAAACTCATTTCTAGTTAATTCTATCTCTTTATCTTGATATTTAATTAAAGATAAATGTAAATCTAAGACTACCCCATTTACTATAAGTTCTTTATGATTTTTAGGATTAACTTCATCTAAACATTTTCTAATCTTAAGAAGTAATAACTCTTTATTATAAGGTTTAGTAATAAAGTCATAGCCTCCACTATTTAAACTCTTTATCTCATCTTCTAAAGTATTTCTACTAGTAACAAATATAACTGGTTTTAAAGTAACTTTTTTAAGCTTTTTAATTACTTCATAACCATCAGTATTAGGTAAATTAATATCTAATAGAATTAAATCAGGATTTATATCTTTAATAGATTTTTCTATATCAAGAAATTCTTCTATACTACTAACACTGTAATTATTATTAGTGAGTAATATAGATAACTCTTCTCTAATAGTTTTATCATCTTCTATGATTAATATCTTTTCCATTATTAACCCTTGCTTTCTTTAATCTTTTAAAAGAAACAGTTGAACTTTCATAGTCAGTTTCTTTTATACTTTCATAATCTACAAATAAAAGTCCTTCATTATCATCAAAAGGAATGGTATCTCTCAAAATACCACAACCATTACGAAAATCACCTAGAGCATTAACTTCATTATATTTCTCTTTTAAATTTTTTTCATCTTTTATAGTATCTATATCTACATATCCATTACCTATTTTAATTAATAAGACATTTTCTTTATAGGGAACACTAATAACATTAGTTCCAAATTTTCCAGGACTAAACTCTTTTCTTACAGTCATCTTCTTATAAATATCTCCTATACATAGAGAAGTCACTTTAATGTTCATATCTATCACTCCAATATTTATTTTATATAGGTATAACTCTTAAGTCAATATCAAAGTATAGCGTAGAAGACACTATAAAAGATGAGGGTTAAGGGTTTACCAACTAATATATAGAGTATGAATTCTTTTATATTAATATTACTAATCCCTGCCACATAACATAGTAAATCATCAGGCGCTCCTGGTATTAAGATGCCCAAAAAGAAAATCTTTTTAAAGGTATTATTTCTAATATAGTTAAGATATTTATCTACTAAAGACTTATCAAATAGTTTATAAATTATGTTAAGCCCATACTTTTTAGATAAGGAATAAGATATAACACTACCAATAGATAAACCTAGATAATTATAGATAAAGCCTTCAAGAGGACCAAAGGCAAGAACTCCGGCAAGACAAGATGCTCCTCCTGGAATAACAGGGAAAACTACTTGAAAGGCTTGTAAGAATAAAAAGAATAAGGATGCGATAAATCCTAAAGACTTCATATAGGAAACAAGTATCTCTTTATCTTCTAAAAGTCCTAATTTAACTGCATAAGCTATAAAACAAACAAGAAAAATAGTAATAATAATTGTTACTATTTTGATTAATAATTTACTATTTTTCATTCTAGTACTCCAAACATCTTTTAAATGAGAAATAAGAGACTAAATAATAGATTAGATAGATTATTAAAAATAATCCAGAACTTAAGAAGATAAATGATAAGTAAGAGGTATTACTAGCAAGGAATGGGGCAAAGATATGATTTAGACTTGTACTAATAGAAAAGTTAATAATAAATGGAAGTATTACCGGGAATAAGAAATAAACTAATAATTGTTTTCTAACTGTCTTTAAGATAGTTCTTTTACTTAGTCCTAGTTTATTTAAAGTATCATAATACTTCTTATAAGTAACGGCATCATTAATACTTTGAACAGCGATAATAGTACCAGTTACTACTGTAAAGATAAAGGCTAGATAAAATAAAGTAAAGTCCATAATAGTCATAACAGATTTATTCATAGCCATATAATAACCTTTTACAAAGACATTAGCAGAAGCATAACAATAAGTTGTTCCTGTATCAGGATCAGTTTCACAAATATCTTTATTTAAAATATTAATTAGTTCATTGTTTAACTCTTCTTCAGTCTCTTCTTTAGTATCAACAACTAAAGTATCAGATTCTCTCTTTAAGTCATCAACAGCATTATCAGGTACAACAATAATAAAACCATTACCATAAGACCAACTAGAAGTATAATAAGTATCAGTAACACCTTTTAATTTTAAAGATTTATCTCCTACTTTAATAGTCTTAAGTTTATCTTTTATATCCATAATACCATTATAAACACTACTAGATGAATGAATATAATATTGATTAGATTTTAAAGTAATAGGATCTCTTCCTTTAAGTTCTAATAATTTATTATAATCACTTAGTCTTAAATAAGTATCAGTACCTCTCCACCCTTTATAATCATAAGATAAATTATCATTAACATAATTTACATCATTAAAGTATTCATGATAAGTAAATACTTCTTCTATTTCATAATCTTTCTTAATATGATTTATATATTTATCAAAATTCTCTTCATCATCAATAACTGTAACGTCATATGGAGCGGACATATCTAGTTGAATATCAAATATTTCATTAAACATTAAAGAGAATGTTAAAGATACAAGAGTAAGAGTTATTAATAAAGATAGAGTTCCTAAAGATTTTTTCATAGTTTTAACTTTAGCATTAAACTGTCTTATGACAAAGAGATTATCTTTATTATATTTAATTTTCTTACGCTTTAAAACAAAAGATAATAGGAATTCTGCAAAAGATGATATGAATAAGTAAATACCTACTATTAACATTATAATAGATAATAACACTAATAAAGTATCAGGCTCTATTCCTACAGCTTTAAACTCATTATTAAAGATTAATAGACCTCCTACAATAATGATTAAAGATATTATAAAAGAAATAACAGATTTCTTTTTAGTAGACTTACTCTTTTCATTAAAGGAATCTAAGTATAATAAATCATGTATTTTAAGACGTTTAATTCTTCTTTTAGATAAAAATAATACTACTAGATATATAAGTAAGAAATAACCTAAAGAAAGAAGAAAAGGTACTAAATAATCAGTATGTAATTTAACAGCATATGGAGCGTTAAAGATATTTAAGATTATGTTAGATATAATAGTACTAAGTAAAATACCTACAAAGAATGATAATATTAAAGATATAAACCCTAGTATTAAGTTTTCCAAAATAAACATAAGAGAGATATCATTTTTACTTATACCAAGTAATAGATATAATCCAAACTCTTTACTACGCCTTTTAAAGATAAACTTAATCATATAATTAATTAGAAAGCCTAAGACTAAGCAAACTATTAAACTAACAAAAACAACCGCGATACGAAAGTTTTTCATCATGTCTGCTAGTTCTAAGATATCTTTTGAATTAGAGATAAGATTAAAAGAAAACATAAGGGAAAATGCTATAGTTATAGTAACTATATAAATTAAATAGTCTTTAATACTTCTTTTAGCATTAGAAAAACTAAGTTTAAAAAGCATTAGTTAATATCTCCTCCAAGTAATGTTAAAACATCTATAATCTCATCATAAAACTCTCTTCTACTTTTATTACCTTTAATTATTTCATTGAAAATTTTACCATCTTTAATAAATAAGATGCGGTTAGCAAAACTGGCTGAAAAAGCATCATGAGTAACCATTAAAATAGTAGCATTTAACTCTTCATTCATCTCTTTGAAGGTTTCTAGTAAGATTCTAGCATTACGAGAATCTAAGGCTCCAGTAGGTTCATCTGCAAGTATTAGTTTAGGATTATTAATAAGAGCCCTTGCACTAGCACATCTTTGTTTTTGTCCACCACTTACTTCATAAGGGTATTTATTAAGAATATCACTAATACCTAGTTTTTTACTAATATCTAAAACTAAGTTATCTATTTTATTTTTATCTTCTTTATTGATTATTAAAGATAAGGCTATATTTTCTTTTATAGTTAGAGTATCTAGTAAATTAAAGTCTTGAAAAACAAAACCAAGATTTTTCTTTCTAAAGTTAGATAGTTCTTCTTCTTTTAAATTAGTAATATCAACTCTATTAATAATGATATTACCACTAGTAACAGAATCTATTGTAGATATTGTATTAAGTAAAGTAGTTTTACCACTACCACTTGCACCCATAATAGCTAAGAATTCATTATTACTAACGGTAAATGATATATTATTTAAAGCTTTAGTAATATTAGTATTATTACCATAATATTTTTTTAAATTATTAACTTTTAAAACTTCCATAGTATTTCTCCTTTCTTTACCACTATATCACAAAAAAACTGTAAATTTTATTACAGTTTTGTTAGGTATTACATTAACGTTGTTATTTGCTTTTTAGAAAGACCTGTGGCTTTCATTATATCTTTTATAGGCATACCTATTTTTAGAAGATTTTTAGCGATAGATTTTTTCTCATCTTTAGCACCTTCTTTTCTGCCTTCTTTTCTACCATCACTTCTAGCAGAATTAATTTCCATTTTATGAACTATCTCTTCATCATATATTGCACCAAATTCATCGTCTAATCCTAATTCTTTTAACTTTTCCATAATTATTTTACCCTCCTTTAAATCTCCTACTATTCTTTCCATCTCTTCATAAGATTCAGTTGTTGATATAATCTTCTTACTTAATTTACATTAGCATTGATACTTGTTTTTGTGATAAACCAGTATATTTACATACTTTAGGAATAGGTAATCCATCTTTAAGAAGATTCTTTGCAATAGATTTTTTCTCATTAGTAGCACCTTCTTTTCTGCCTTCTTTTCTACCATCACTTCTAGCAGAATTAATTTCCATTTTATGAACTATCTCTTCATCATATATTGCACCAAATTCATCGTCTAATCCTAATTCTTTTAACTTTTCCATAATTATTTTACCCTCCTTTAAATCTCCTACTATTCTTTCCATCTCTTCATAAGACTCTGCTGTTAACATAGATAAGTAAGTTTCATATTTATTTGTACCATCATAGACTATTCCTTTATAGTCTAATAAATTTGTTGTTACTACTCTTATATCTTTAAGTTTATCTTTACATTTACAATCTTCTAACTTATAGTCTCTCGAGTACCTTCTTTTTACTTTATCACTCATTATTTTATAGTTTAGGTTAAGTTGAGTTACAAATCTTTGATAATATTGTTGTCCTTTGATATAGCCATTTCCTGCTAATCTTAAAGCATATTTAAGACTTTTAATAAAGGTATGTGGATAAACAAATTGATTTAATTCTAAGTTAAATAACTTAGTCTTATTAATAAAGATTAAATCTAATCTATAATCTTTACCTTTATTACCAGTATTAAGTTCAGGATCCATTAACTGATACCCTTTTAAATCAACACCTGTTTTAAACTTAATTACCTCTTCATAAAACCATCTATAATGATCATCTTTAATTAGAGCCTTAGCAGTTGTATCTGCCATTAATGATATAAATCTAGGTACTTTATTCATAAAGTTCCCCCTTTCTGCAATAGATATAGCATAATCTATAAGTGATTGCAAAAAGGCAATTTTGTAAATTCAAGAAAAATAGCTCTTCAATTTAATATTTTCTCTAGACGAATTTTAAATATTGATATCAAAAATCACTTGAATTTACAAAATTCATACTTTTTTATAAATTTTCATTTTCTCTCCTTTCCCCATCTTTTATACATCGCCTCTTATATCTATAATGTATCATAATAGTTATAATTAATCAATATTTTTTATCATATAATTAATAAATTGTATACAAAAAGAATGACTCATAAGAATCACTCTTGTAATTGCAAATGAGGAGTCATTTGCAATATTCTACCTAAGAAATTACATAAATATTTTCTAAAGTCCCATCTCCAGATGTAAACCCGTTTTCAGTGGTCACATTGATAACTGGACGCACGGCGCTGTAGTTGCCGACACCGTAGTTAAGCAGACGCTCACGCTCAATCCATACATAAGCACCACCAATACTGAAAGCGGCCGGCGTCATACTCCAATACTCTATTTCTGATTTTCCTGGGCTTAAGTAACTATCTGTGGTTACTCCAGGATTCTCTCCTGCAAGTACCAATTCATCTGCTGTTATCAATCCTGCTTTTAATCTATAAGAGCCCCCATATATCTCACTTGTACTTGGACAATTCAAGACTGGTGCATTAGGTTTTGCATAGTTAGTAGCACTTTGATCTAGTCTATCATAACTCGCAAATACATTAAAGTCCATACCTGAAAAGCCATATTCGCTTACTGGTTTATATCCACTACTATCACTACAGAATCTGCCTCCTATTACTTTACTATCATAACCACTACTTCCTAATGTGTTTTTATACCATGTATCTACTTCTTTCTTTATAAAACTATCTGTTCCATTATCATAGGTATATCCTGTGTATTTTGAATCATTATCCTCTAAATTATATGGTGTTTGTCCTACTACATAAGAATGTGCTAAATCACTATTATCTGGATTTGCACTTGTTCCATTATATATTAATCTTAAACTTCCATCTCCATTTACTCTTACTATCTTCCAGTGCATCTTATCTCCTGCACTAGCAAGTTTTACTCTATTACTTTCACTACAACTACTATTATATTCTTGGCAAGTTTCTAAACTTTGAAAATATCTACTACTATAGTTATATACATAATAATCACTTGCATATTCTCCAAACTGTACATTGTTATTATTTACATTTCCTCTATAATAATAACTTGTTCCATCTTCATCTTCAATGCTATATAATCCATTTGTTACATACTCTGGATTATTTTGTGGACTAGAACTCATATCTAAATAGTTTCCATTACTTGCATAATTAAACATATTCTCTTTTTCTTCTTGTAGTTCATTATCTGCTAATATCTTTTTGGTTGTCTCTGGTATAACATGTTGACTTGCAACTACTCTTAATTTCCCTTTAAAGGTCTTCCCACTTGCCTCTTCTGTAGTAGCATCATAATCTATCCAGATTCTTAATGTATAATTAATAGTCTCATCTACTGCAATAGAACCTGTATCTACTACTCTATTAGGATTAACTCCCATATTAGATAAGTTATCTGCATCTCCTACTACATCATTTCTAGTTAAACTATATCTAATAGCAGAATCAGGCATCCTAGTTTCACCTTCATCTAATGGAATATCATCTAAATATATAGTATAATCTGTTTCTATATTACCTTCATTAATTAGACTAAAGTTAAAACCATCTAAAATCATACCCTCACTATCTTCTAAAGGTATTTGTTTTTCTAAAGTTAATTCATTGCCTTCTTCTAATCTTAAACCTAAACTACCTACTCTTACTAAATACTCTTTCTCTCCATGTAAAGTAGTTGTAAGATATGCAAAAGCTACTCCTATTAGAAGTAATACTATAATAACAATACCTATTATAATAACTTTTTTATTATTCTTAATCGCTTCTTTCATTCATGAACACCTCGTATCCTTATATAAATAATAACACAATATTAAGATTATAACAATTAAAAAGATGACAACTTTACATCATCATCTCATCTTCAAATGTATTAACAGCATTTTTCACTTTTTGTTTCATCATGTTAAGTTTAGCAGGATTATTCTTAAAATAGTGATATACTCCATATCCTGCTGCAACCATAACACCTGCTGTTATCATCATTTTTTTCTTATCCATAATTCTTGCCTCCTACAAGTATTATGGATTTAATTTTTTAAATTATACCATTTTTCAAATAATAATCTAAACTAGTTCTTCTTTTTTGTTCATTAGTATTATTAATAGCATACTCCAATGCTTTAATATCTCCTATTAATATAAGTTTTTCTTTACTTCTAGTAACTCCTGTATAAATTAACTTTCTATATAACATTTTTCTATATCCTTTTACTATTGGCATAATTATAGTCTTAAATTCACTTCCCTGACTCTTATGTATAGATATGGCATAAGCTTTAGAAAAGTTATTAAACATTGTAGGAGTATACTTAACAGTATTATCATCATAATCTATATATACTTCTTTTTTAGGACTTAACTTTATTCTACTAATAATACCAATATCTCCATTAAAAACATTATCATCTGGCATATTAGTAAGTTCTATTACTTTATCATTTTCTCTATAAACAGCATTACTAATAGATATCTCTTTTTTAGTAGATTTTTTAGGATTTAACAACTCTTGTAATGCAGTATTTATATTATCTATTCCATTAATAGTTTTATACATAGGAGCAAGTACTTGATAGTCAGTATTTTTAATCTTACTAACTTCTTCCTTAATAGTATCTATTACTTTATTATCAGGACACTTTATAAACTGTAAATCTTCTCCCTTATTGAAAACATCTCTATTAAGTACTCCTTCATTAATATCATGAGCGAATGTTATGATATTAGAGTCTTTGCCTTGTCTATATAAGTTTTTTAATCTAATAGTTTTAATCTCTTCACTATCTAACATATCATGTAAAACATTACCTGCTCCAACACTAGGTAACTGATTAGCATCTCCTACAAAGACTATTTTAGTATTAGTAGACAATCCTTTTAAAAGGTTAGCAAGTAATAAAGTATCTAACATACTAGATTCATCTATAATAACAAAACTTGCTTTACTTTTATTATACTCATTAACCTGAAACTTATTAGTATCTTTATTCCATTTTAAAAATCTATGTATAGTAGATGCAGATAAATTTGTTACTTCACTCATTCTTTTACTAGCTCTTCCGGTTGGAGCAAGTAAGACAAGATTTTCCATCAAGTCTTTAGTATTATATTTATTAATAGATTGATATAAGTCAATAATCCCTTTAATAATAGTAGTTTTTCCTGTTCCTGGTCCACCAGTTATAACTAAACATTTATTAGTTAAAGCTTCCCTAATAGCAGTCTCTTGTTCTTCATTATAAGTAATATTATTTTTAAGTTCTATTTCTTTTAAAACTTTATCATAATTCTTTAATGTCTCATTCTTTTCATGAGCAAGTAATCTTAATCTTCTAGCAATAAATATTTCAGCATCATAATATTCTTTCAAATAGATTTTATCTTCTTTAACTACAATTAATTCTAAACTAATTAAACTGTTTAAGGCTTCAAGTAGTAATTCATCACTTATATCAGTACCAATTATTCTTATAAAATAAGGTCTTACTTCATCTAAATAAAAGTAAGTATTACCAGATACATTAGTAAGTTCTCTTAAAATATATATAAACACCGCTCTTATTCTTTTAACATCTAACTTTTCTTCACTATTTTTTTCAAAAATATAATCACATGTCTTAAAGTAAATATCATCTATATAGTAATATGCTTTATAAATATCATCATTTATAATATCAAAGCTCTTTTCTTTAAATTTACTATATATTTTAAGACTATCTCTAGTAGAAAAACCTAATTTAGATAGATTAAGTATTATCTCATAACTTCCTTGATAATTCTTTAAAGCTTCATGTAACACTCTTACTTGTTTTTCACTAACTCCTTTAACTAATAATAAATTATTAGGATTTTCTAATATTACATTAAAGGTATCTTCATGAAACATTTCAACTATCGCTTCAGCAGTTTTCTTACCTATTCCTTTAAACATATCACTACTAAGTACACTAACCATAGAATCAGTTTCTTTTGGCATAATTCTTTCAAAAGTATTAACAACAAACTGTTCTCCATACTTAGAGTGATTTGTAATATTACCTTCTAATACATAAGTATCAATCTCATTTAAATCAGGTAAATAACCTGTAATAGTAATAGTCTTATTAATAAATTTATCCAAATCAGGACTAGTCTCTTTTACTTTAAATAAACCTATTAAGTAATTATTAGTATTACTTCTAAAAATTGTCTTTTTAAAATTTCCTGTTACTTTACTCATAAGCTCTCCTATATTAATTATTAGTTTCAATTTCTTTAATATCAATATTCATTATTTCTAAATAATCCTTTTCAGCTTTTGTTAAATGACTTTTCATATATTTATCATACTCTTCATGAGCTTTTTTTAAAGCCTCTTCATGAGAAATAGTTCCTTTAGTATGTAATATATCATTATGAGTCATAGTAAGAAAACTATCAAGTTCTCCTATCCAATCTTTCATTGTCATTGTTTTTCTTTTTAAAGCATTAATTTCTGCAACATCTAAATAAGCAGATACTAATCTATTTAAGATTTGTAATTCTTCCATACTTAAGTAATTCTTAGCAATTTCTGTTTCTTTTCTTGTTGGAGTATCTCCTTTAAAATTTGTAAGACCAATATTTTCTTTATTACTATCTACTCTATTATAAACTATTTCTGCAGCAGTATTGTTAGAAACAGCATAATGCATTTTATTTTGTACTGTCTTAAAAAAGTTAATAGTTATATCTTTCTTAGGGTCATAATCAATAGATGTTGCATAAATATCAAGAATTTTTCTCCAAAAAACTTTTTCACTACTTCTTATATCTCTAATTTTATCTAATAATTCGTCAAAATATGGATCATTACCATTATTTTTAAATCTTTCAACATTTAAATTATAACCTTTTACTAAATAATCTTTTAACTTATTATTAGCCCATATTCTGAATTTAGTTCCTTCACTAGATTTTACTCTAAATCCAATAGCAATTATCATATCAAGATTATAATAATTAGTACTATATGTTTTGCCGTCTTTAGCAGTTGTTCGGAAATTCCGAACAACTGAATTTTTGTCCAATTCTTTTTCTTTAAAAATATTCCTTATATGTTCGCTAATTGTTGACTTTGCTTTATTATATAATTTACCTATTTGTTCTTGAGTTAGCCAAACATTTTCATCTTCTAATATAGCGGTTACTTCAACATTATTATCTGTTTCGTATATGAAAAAATTATTTTCTTTCAAGATATCCCTCCTTAAAAATTAATTATCTGCTTCTCCAATCAAACTATCTAATAAATAACTTTTAATCTTAACATTTTTAAAAGTATTAGAAGGAATATCTCCTTTTACTTTAACTTTTAAATAATTACTAGTATGCCCTATACTAACACCATCTTTAACTTCTTCAAATAAGACTTCTAATGTTTTCCCAATAAACTTATTAGCATACTCTTTTTCTAACTCACGAGAAACATTAAGAAGCCTTCTTGCCCTTTCCTTCTTAATATTACCTTCTATATGGCCATCCATAGTACTTGCCACAGTCCCTTTTCTATCTGAATATGGAAAAACATGTATTTTAGAAAAGCCAAACTTACGAGAATTTTCTATTGTTTCATTAAAGTCATCTTCACTCTCTTTAGGAAATCCTACAATTATATCAGTAGTTATAGATATATTAGGTCTAATATCTCTAATTTCTTTTAACTTATCTTCAAAATATTTTAAATCATATTTTCTATTCATTAGTTTTAAAACTTTATCACTACCAGCCTGTAGAGGTATATGTAAGTGATCTACTATTATATTACTATTTTTAATTACATATAAAACATCACTATTTAACTCTGTTACTTCAATGCTAGATATTCTAAGACGTTTTAATCCTTCTATTTTAACTAGTTCTTTTAGAAGAGTTGCAAAGTTAGTATCAAGATCAACTCCATAATTACCAGTATGAATACCAGTTAATACTATTTCTTTAAAACCTTTATTAACTAAGGCAGTTACCTCACTAACTACTGTATCTAAGTCTTTACTTCTACACTTACCTCTAACATAAGGAATAATACAATAACTACAGAAATTCTCACATCCATCTTGCACTTTAACAAAGGCTCTACATCTATTTTTAAAATCTGTTATATACATATCTTCAAAACTATCTTTATCAAGCCCTACTCTTCTAATAGGTTCTTTATTAGTAAAATATTCATCTAATAATTCTATAATCTTGCTCTTATCTTTATTACCAATATAAATATCTACATCATCAAAATCATCAGGATGATCTTCTGCATAACAACCAAGTACAACAATACAAGCATTAGGATTATTTCTTTTAATACGATGTATTATCTTTCTACTTTTAATATCTGCAGTATTTGTTACAGTACAAGTATTAATTATATAAACCTCAGAGGTCTCATCTAAACTATTTACAACATCATAACCTGCTTCTATTAGTTTTAACATAATATATTCACTTTCATAAGTATTAACTTTACATCCTAATGTATAAACACATACCTTCATTACTTCACTTCCTAACTTCTTGTATTCAAATTAAAAATATTTACTTATTTTAGTTTTTACTTTATCACAAATTTTTTGATGTCCTACATTATTAGGATGTAAACCATCAAAAAGTTCATCAACTTCCAACAAATCATAAATATATAAATAATCAACATTATTTTCTAAACAAATATTTTTTAACTCTTTATCAAAATTAATAATTTTAGTATTTAAATAACCTTTTTCTTTATCCCAATGTAAAGGTATTACTTTAGATTCATCTACTTTTGTTAGTCCTATAAATAATATATTATCAGTATATTTTTTAGCACTATTAATTAAGGTAATAATATTATTTCTAAATGTTTCAAGTGAAACTCTATCTTCATCTTTTACATTTTGTGTATCATTAATTCCTATAGAAAAAATAATTATTGTATTATCATTCTTATTAAACCTTATTTTACACTCATTATCAAATCTATTCTTAATACTCTCTGTAACATCTCCTGAAATCCCTAGATTAAAAATAGTGTAATAATTATTACTATCGTCATTTTCTAAGGCTAATCTTAAGCGATTTACCCAACCACCTTTTTCTTTATCCCAAGCACCATAAGTAATACTATCTCCAAAAACTAAAATATTTATATCTCTCATATTAGTTTTTTATCCTTTCTTTTTTACTGAATTCAAGTAATTCATCAAAATCAGATAAATAGTTTTGATCTTGATTACTCTATATTTTTAAAATTCACTGTAACACAGTTTGATATTTCTAAATTAATAATAATGTAATAACTATCACTAATTTCATTGAATTATCCAAACAATTAGTCATTTATATTATTATATTTTAATTGTTTCAATAGATTTAAAGTAATCAATAACATTATTGATTACTTGTTCAACAGAAATGTCAAGCCAATTATTTCTTGCATCTGATAAACTACGTTTAAAAATATTATTGTTAAGTATAGTATCTAAATTATTTATTATATCGCCAATATTATTTTCTCTCATTGTTGAATTTTTGATTATAAGTGTATTCATTATATTTAACAAATCTTCTTTATTAATTTCGGTTTTATTAATCAAATAATAAATATCAAATATATCTTTATATCTTGTTGTTCTAATACCAAATCTTAACAATGATTTAAGTTTTTCACAAATTATTTGTTCTTTTGAATTAATAACTAGTGTTGCACTTTCATTAATCGCCTCTAAATTAAAGCAATATACATCTTGTTTTATATCAAAGTTTTTGTGAACACCTATATCTAACTTAGCAGAAATGCTAGAGTTATTTTCATCCTTTAAAATAACATTAACTCTTTTTCCTTTATAATCTTGATGATGTAATTCTTGTATCTCTCCATCTATATAAACCTTAATGCCATCATTTACTAAATTTAATGTATCTATGAATTTTTTTATTGATTCATTAGCAAGAGAATATTTTATGAAGTCTAGATATAAATCTCTTGTTGCGCGTCTTCTATCATTAGATAAACCATACATAACAACTCCACCTTTTATTGTTACGTTTTTATTCATTTTACTTTTAGATATCTTATTTAAAATAATATCTTGGCAAATCTTTGCAGAAGCATTAGCAAGTGAAAAACCATTTTCAAGATATTTTCTTCTTAATTCTTCTAAATTCATTAAAACACCTCACGCATTAAAGTATCATATAGTGATGATTCATTTTTATAATAAGAAATATATTCTTGAATTTTATATATATCAAGTGTATCAATTTTCTTCCTATAATTAGTAATTATTTCCTTATAATAATCAAATGGAATTAAATTCTTTTTTCTGATTAATTCTACTAACATTCTTTCTTCATCATAGATATTGATTTTAACACTTTCCACTTCAATCTGTGTTTTACCAAATTCAAATAAATCATTGGGTATAAATATTTGCTTAATATTTTTATCATTGATTCTACTATCTGACCTTTTAGTTGCTAAATAAAAATAGTCTGGTATAACATCAGTTAAATCATAATAGTAATATGCACTATCAGATGTAAATATTGCATTAGGATATTTTTTTAAAATTAGTTCTAAAGGATTTACAAACTCTACATCTGAATACAAACCATTATCCACTTTAAACAACTCTTTATTTTCTATAGCCTTATTTAGTTGATAAGTAGAATATTTATTTTTATCTAACTCGTTTCTAAAGTACAACATTTTCTCATCACCCAACACAATATTAACAAAACTATACACAAAAATCAACAGTTTGTGTATAGTTTTGTTATTTTTTTAAAGTAAATGACACACTTAGTAAGTAATGAATGAATAAATGAATCATTTAGTCTAAATTTTCTTTTAAAGAATCAACTCTATTAAAAATAACCTTAGTAGCAGTATGTCCATGCATTGCATATATATCTAATACTTTTCTCCAAAAAACTTTTTCTGATGACCTAATATCACGAATTCTAGCAAGTAACTCTTCAAAGTAAGGACTTTCACCATTATTCTTTAGTTTTTCATCATTAAGTACAAATCCTTTAATCATATATTCTTTTAATTTATCATTTGCCCATTTTCTAAAATTAGTTCCAATATCAGATTTAACTCTAAAACCTATAGCAACTATCATATCAAGATTATAATACTTCATATCATATGTCTTGCCATTTGTAGCAACTGTTCGGAATTTCCGAACAGTTGATTCTTCCTCCAGCTCACCCTCTTCGTATATATACTTTATATGTTCTGAAATATTAGATTTACTAGAATTATATAATCTTACTAACTGTGCTTGATTTAACCAAACAGTACCATCTTTTATTTTTACTTCAATATTCTCTTTTCCTTTTTTGTCTTTATAAATAATTATATTTCCAAATTCACTCATATATCTCTCCTTATGCAATGCAAAAATAATATTTCTTAAAACTAATATCAATTATTAAGATTTTTTTACCTATTCGAATTTTTCGAATAACTTAATATAATAATTAATATTATTAATTCGGCTATTTTCGGTTTATTTTACTAAACCGTACTTTTATATAAATGTTTTAATGCTTATTATCTTAACATTAGAAAGAATGTTCGTCAACAATAAATTTAAAATAATAATAAAAACTCAAAAATATCACTAGTAGTAACTTTACTAAAGAAAATAATAAGGAAAGCGATTAAGATAAAAGGCCCAAAAGGTATCATATGTTCTTTATTTTTATAAAGTAAGTATAATGATACTGGCAATGTTATAAAAGATGCTAAAAAGATAGTTACAAGGCCTAAAAAAGGATCTATAACAAGTCCTAAAACAAAGAATAATTTAACATCTCCTCCACCTAAAGATTCTTTTTTAAATAAAGCATTACCTAACTTCATTAAACAATACATAAAAAGGAAAAGTAATACTCCACTTGATATAGATAAAAGTCCACCAGTAAATCCTTTTAAGAAGAACTCTAATATTATAATAACTATACTAAAAAAGATAATTACTTCATCAGGTATAATCATATAAGTTAAATCACTTGCAAAAATAATCATAGATAAACTTACTATGCATAAAGATAAAACCAAGTCTAGTGAGAAACCAAAACTATAATAAGATAAAGCGAATAAAATAGCAGTTACTATTTCTATAAAGGGATTTAATAAACTTACCTTCTTATGGCAATATCTACATCTTCCCTTTAAGATTATATAAGAAAATACTGGTATTAAATCATACCAAGCAAGAATATGATGACAACTATCACAGATACTCCTATCATTAATAAACTTTTTATTAGTAGATAACCTTAATCCTACACAACAAAAGAAAGACCCAAAGACTAGGCCTATTATAAAGAAACAAATAATATATAATACTTCCATACAATCACCTACTGAATCTTTCCATAAATATCAAACATTGGAACAACTATTGATAATAGAATAGTACCAACTATTAAAGCTAAGAATGCTATCATTAAAGGTTCAATAAAGCTTTGCATCTGTTTAACTAAAGTCTTATGTAACACTTGATAGTAATTAGCAACTTTTTCCATCATTAAACCTAATTGTCCAGTCTTCTCACCTGTTACAATCATCTCATAAGCAGCAACTGGGAAAGCCCATTGTCCTTTAAATGACTCTGATATATTAACACCTTTGTTAAGATTGATAATTGTTCTTGCAATAATTTCTTTATATATTTCGTTATTAGTTATTTTAGCAAGCACTTCCATACTATCAGTAATAAAAACTCCATGGTTTAAAAGAGAAGCAAATGTTTTAGTAAAATTATATACTTCATTATAGATAATAATTTGGCTAAATACTGGTATATGCATAAGAACTAACTGAACATTCTTTCTAAAGGTTTTGTTTTTCTTATATAGATACACAAATAATCCTACAAAAACAACAACTCCTACAATTATAAAAGCATAATAATTAACAATAAAGTCACTAGCATTCATAACAAATGTTGTAATAGCAGGTATCTCTGCATCATTATCTTCATACATTTCTACAAATTGGGGGACAATACTAACTAAAATAAAGATGATAACACCTATAGCAATACATAAAACTATAACAGGATAAGTCATCGCTGAAACCATGGCTTTTCTTGTCTCTTCTTTAGATGTATAATAATCAGCCATATCATCTAAGACTGATGTTAAATCACCTGTTAACTCAGCAGTTTTTATCATATTAACTAAAAGTGGAGGAAATTTATCCCCTTGTTTTTCCATGGCCGCCGATAAGTCTTGACCTTTTAATAATTCATATACAACTTTCTGATATACTTTTCTCTGTTCTGGCTTTTCACTCTGTTTTTCCAAAATTCTAACAGAATCTATTAAGGCAATACCAGCTTTTAAATAAGTAGATAACTGTGTAAGTGAAAAAGAAAGATCGGCAGCGGTAAATTTACCACCAATATTTATATCTATATCATAGAATTTACGAGGAACTACTTCTAATACTTCATAGCCTTCATTTTGTAAAAACACTTTTACTTCGTCGGCACTAGGTCCTTCAAAAGTACCATTAATTATTTTCCCACTACTGCCTCTAACTTTATAGCGAAAGGAAATCAATGGTTCTTTATCTATAACAAGCTTCTCTTTAGAATTAATCTTTGATTCATTCATCATCTCTTCTACTTCTAAAATAGCAGAATCTTCTTTAGCTTTTTCTTCTTTTCTTTTAGTAACTTTACCTCTACTTAGTTTATCAACAACTGCTAAAATACCACTATAAGCATAGTTCAATATCCGTTTAGGAGAAAGCAAAATATAATGGACTACATGATATATAAAGATAAATGGCATTGCAATTATTTCCATAGCACTTCCTCCTTATTCTTAAATTAATTATATCACTCTATTTTTATATTCACAAGTAGGAAAAATTAATCATATATTAAAGTAAAGGGAAAGGTAGTGTTTTTATGTACAATCAGTATAATATGGGCATGCCTAATTATATGCCAAGAAGAGGAATTAATTGGAATAATATTTTAAATAATACACAGAGGACACTTGGAATAATTAATCAAGCGATACCTATTGTTTATCAAGTAAAACCATTACTTAGTAATGCAAGAACTCTCTTTAGAGTAGCTTCTGCTATTAATAGTAATGATGATGAAGAAAGAAATGAACAAACAGATGATACTAATTATAGTGATAATGTAAGTTATGAAGAAACAAAAAAAGATAGCAATGGACCTATATTTTATTTATAGGACTAACTATCTTTTTTATATTTCTCTAAATAAATAGACATTTTCATTTAAAGTTTGGTTAGGAAGAGTAAAGTCTCTACTTGAAACTAATACTCCACCCATATGTTTATAGAAACTATTGGCATTAGTATTAAGAGCAAGGCAGCCAACAATCATACTATTAAAGCCCATTTTCTTAACTTCTTCTTTAACTTTCTCAAATAGTATTTTACCAAAGCCTTGATGTTTAACTTCATTAAGTAAATATAAGGCTTGTAATTCTCCTATATCTTGATAATTAATATCTTTTGATTTACATACTCTAAATACTCCCATATATTTATTATTTACTTTTAATAAGTATGATTTATCAAATTCTTTGTTTATATCTTTTTTCTTTCGTTCTATTGATTTATTAATTTCTTCAGGAGTATTAATTAACTCTAAAAAGGAATCATTAACTATTCCTTTATATGTTTCTTGCCAGGCTTTAGTATTTACTTTTACATAGTCACTGACATTATCATGATTTAACTCTTCAATATTATAATTCACTAAAGTTTTTCCTCTTCTTTTAATAGTTTGATAAACTCATCTATACTTACTGTAGTAGTATCTTTCTCTCCATGGCGTCTATAACTAATAGTATTATCAGTCTTTTCTTTATCTCCAAGGATTAAAGTATAAGGAATCTTTCTTGTTTGAGCTTCTCTTAGTCTATAACCTAACTTCTCATTACGATTATCTAACTCTACTCTAATATCATTTTTCTTTAACTCTTCATAAACTTTATTAGCATATTCTCCCTGATATTCACTAGATACTGGAATAATAATAGATTCTATTGGACTTAACCATAAAGGAAGATTTCCTTTAGTCTCTTCAAGTAGGAAAGCAATAAATCTATCAAGAGAACCAAATACAGCTCTATGAATAACAACTGGTCTTTGTTTACTTCCATCTTTATCAATATAAGTAAGTTCAAACTTCTCTGGTAATTGATAATCTAATTGTACAGTTGATAGTGTTACATCATGACCTATAGCACTTTTAACTTGCACATCAAGTTTTGGTCCATAGAATGCTGCTTCTCCTTCCGCTTCATAGAACTCTGCTCCAATCTCTTCTAGAACTTCTCTTAGTTCTTGTTCACTTTTCTCCCATAACTCATCGTTACCAAAGTATTTATCTTTATTATTTTTATCTCTTAAAGATAGTCTAAAACTATAATCTTTAAAGCCAAAGTCTTTATAAACATCAAGTATTAAGTCAATAACACCCTTAAATTCATCTTTAATTTGTTCTGGTGTACAGAATATATGGGAATCATTTTGGGTAAAGGCTCTTGTTCTTTCAATTCCACATAAGGCTCCACTTGCTTCATATCTAAAATCGTTAGCAATTTCGGCGATACGTAGTGGTAAATCTCTATATGAATGAAGTGAATTCTGATACATCATCATATGATGAGGACAGTTCATTGGTCTTAAGACATAAGCTTCATTATCTAACTCCATAGCAGGAAACATATCATCTTTATAATGATCCCAGTGTCCACTAGTCTTATATAAATCAACACTACCTAAGGATGGTGTCATTACATGTTTATAGCCATGTTCTAACTCTTTATTAGTAATATAATCAACTAGTGTCCGTCTAACAAAGAAACCATTTGGAAGCCACATAGGAAGTCCTTTACCTACTAAATCAGAAAACATGAAGATACCTAATTCTTTTCCTAATTTACGATGATCACGTTCTTTCGCTTCTTCAAGCATTTCTAGATGTTTATTAAGGTCATCTTCATTTTCATAACATACTCCATAGATACGTTGTAACATCTTATTTTTAGAGTCTCCCTTAAAGTAGGCACCACTTACTCTAAGTAATTTAAAATGTCTTAACTCTTTTGTTGACTCTACATGAGGACCGCGACATAGGTCAGTAAAGTCTCCTTGCGTATAACATGTAATTACTTCATCTTCTGGCATATTATTAATTAAATCTATTTTATAAGGGTCATCTTTAAATTTATCTAAAGCTTCTTCTCTAGTTAACTCATGACGAATGATTTTTTTATTTCCTTTAGCAATTTTTTTCATCTCTTTTTCTATTTTAGGTAAATCATCATCAGTTAGAGTCTTATCTCCTAAATCAATATCATAATAGAATCCATCTTCTATTACAGGTCCTACCCAAAATTTTGCCTCAGGATATAACTTCTTAACTGCCTCTGCTAGTAAATGTGCACAAGAATGATTTAGTGGCATTAATTTTTTATCTTCTTTTATATTTATCATAATTATTTTCTCCTTCCATAACTATAAATTTTATCGTGCTTAGCATTTCTATTATTCTTTTCAATAGGTCCATCATATTCTTCAAGACAATCATCTTGAAATTCATTTTTTCCTACTTGTGTTTCTAAATATATTTGATAAAGTCTATTTCTTGTATCTATTAGTACTCTCACAGACAAATCATAATTTTCTTTGTCACCATTATTTCTATATTCAACCGCCATACTCTCTGCTGTTCTTTTCCTATTTCTTAATGTTTGATTCGTCCTTGTCATAGAAAAAGCTTCCAATTCTAAACTTCTTTCTCTAAAAAGCTTAGGATTTTTATAAGGTATAACCCTACCTGTTTCATCTATAACATAAATATACTTTTCACCATCATAATCTTGCCTTTCTGCTTCTTCAAAACTAACTCTTTTTGGAATAGGTAAATTATGTTCGCATAAATAACCCATCATTCCTTTATGGGTTAAAACAAATCTAGTTATTTTCTTTAGTTTCTTTTTATCTTTTTTAGATATAGGAATACCTAACTTCTCCTTAACATCCAACTCTTCCATCGCTCTTCTTTGTTTTCTAGTTAAAGTTCTTTCATAAGGTTCTTCCAAATAACACTCCATAAACTTCCTTATATTAACTAGTACTTTTTTACTTTTTTTCATAAGCCCTCCTATATAATAAAAAGGATGATACCACTAGGAGTGTCATACACTACACGATACCATCCTTTTTTAACTTAATTTAGATAACGGTATTACCGGAATTACTTTGCATAACTCTACTCGTTAAGGTAGTAATAAAAGAGCTTTTCTTAACTTTCACCAACCGTTAAGTCTCTAAGATTAAAAGGATTCTTTTACCAAGTCCCTAACTAATAACGTATTTACAATTATTATTTTACTACAAAATAGAAAGATGTCAAATTATTTTTATAATAAAACATAATTTCTATAAAAAAATGTATCTTGTTCGATTGATTAATTATATCAGATATGCTATTATATTTACTAGGAATACCTAGTATGGTTGTTTTACCTCTTTCTTTCACTTTATTAAATAGGGGGTTAGAAAGGGGAAATGTCTATCTTGTAAAAAAGATTTTCTAATCGCATCATTAGTAATAATAATTATACTTCTGATTATTTATAGATAGTAAAACGCCCTATTACAACTTTGTAATTAGGGTGTCTATCAAAAAAACTTTTTTTGAGGTAACACCCAAATCGCAAACTAGGTATTCCTCTTTTTTATAATATGTAAATTTTCTTTACATATTCATATTATCATAAATAATTAATTTTAGCAAGAAATTAATTGTTACAAAAAAGTATCGTTTAATTGTTACAAAAAAGTATCGTTTAATCTTTACAACATTATAATCTTATGATATACTTTAAATGTATTAAATGAGTGATACCTCATGTAATAACAAAAATCGGAATTTCCTTGCTACAGTAGGGAGCTAATAAAAGAGGTTCACACTGCTCCTTTGAAAAGTGTATATAAAGAGGTTGACGTTACTCCTAAAAAAACGTATAGAGGTTCACACTATTCCTATAAAAGTGCATAAAAGTATAAGGACAATACCTTTGTTGGTATTGTCCTATTTTTCACTTCTCGCTTCATTTAAAAGAGTATCAAGTGTTACTAAAGTAAAACCTCTTTGTTTAATATAGTTTATTAATACTTTTAATTCAGATACATTAGATTCAGTTAATTTAACACTTATAATACTACCACTTCTTAAGTTCCCCTTACTATTACTATAAATATTATTATCTAGTCTCAAAGTAGGTATAATCGTATGCATAGATAACTTACTACATAAATTTAATACTTCTTCATTATCATAAGTTGCATAACAATATTTTGGCGTAGTACTAGTAAGTGTTTTTATTTTATCAATAGATGCTTTAAATAATAGTTCATCATAAGCTTTATCATAACTAAGCACTTCTACTTCATTAGAATTAATAACGGCATTAGTTACAAAAGATGTATTACTATCAGTAAATTTACCATCTATAAAAAATGTCCCTACTACTCCCATCTCCTTTAAAATATTTAAAACATTATCAGTATAACTATTAGTATCAATAGCAAAGACTAAAGCAATGTTTGTACTTATTCCATTACCACTACTTATATATTTATCATAATAATCATCTATAGATATATTAGGTTCTACTTCTTCAAAGACTAATAAAGCATCATTATAACTACCATAACCTTTCATCTTAGTAAAACTATTATCTAAATCTATGACTAATCCATTATATCCTGGAATTAAATAATCTCCGTCTACTTTAGCATTAATCGCTTCTTCTTCCTTAGTACTTCCTTTATCTTTTATCTCTTTCATAAGTGGGTCATTAGATTCTAAAAGACCAATGGCCTTTTCTGTATAATAAAAAGAAAAAAGAACAAGTAATGATACAAATATCACTTCTATAACCTTTTTAATAAGAACCACCTCTATTTAATTTTATTATTAAATAAGAAAATTATTCTAAGGATATAAAGCGAAATAAGCATCACTTGCTCTTTTACTAATTCTTTTTGTAACTAACGTTGAGTAACTATTTCTTGGATTTTCCCAAGTAGAGTTAGGGCTTGTTACGACAATAGACATTTTAGGACTACTTGCTGGAGCATAACCTACAAAAGCTGTAGAGACTGTATCTGTATCATTAATATAGTCATCATTTGTATCTGTTGCACTTTGACTTGTTCCTGTTTTACCAGCAGGGTCATGAGAATCATCAATATAACCTCTACCTAATCCATAACTCTTATGCATAACAGCATAAAATCCTTCTTTAACTCTATTTAAATACTCTGGTTTTGTATTTACTGTATTTAAAACATTAGGTTCGAAAGAATATATTGTCTCTCCTAAAGATGAATCATCTGTACTTTTATGCACTTCTTTTAAAAGATGTGGTTGTAACCTACTACCACCATTGGCAAAGGTTGAAATATATTGAGATAACTGGATTGGTGTATATGTATCAAATTGTCCCATTACAAAGTCAAGTAATAGTCCAGGGGCTCTATTATTACTAGAATATCCTAAAGATTCTACTGGTAAATCTATACCTGTTTCTACTCCAAGACCAAACTCTTTAAAAGTATTTCTATAAGTATCAAAAGCACTTTCATTAATTACTAATGGTTTATTGTACTGATAAGTCGCTCCTGCTACTTTCATCGCTGTTTTAAACTGATAAACATTACTAGATAGAGCTAGAGCATCTATATCATTAATTCTACCTAATGTCTTCCAAGAACATTTCTTTGGTGTTCCTGCTATTTTAATACATTCATCTACTTGATATTCACCTGGAGTAATAGCACCTGTATTAAAACCTACTAACATACTAGCACCTTTAACAACAGAACCATCTGTCATAGGGTCAGTCATAATACCTGTCGTACAATCTATTGTTTTATATCCACCATTACCATCACTGACTGCTTCTCTACCTGCCATTGCCAGTATTTCTCCCGTATTAGGGCCCTGTATAACAGCATAACTTCTTTTATAGTACTCGGTATTAGGTTGACCTTTAGTAGATAATATTTCTTCATTTAAAATTGCTTCTAATTGTTGTTGTAAATCTATATCAATAGTAAGTACTATATCATTACCTCTTTTTCCTTCACTAACTAGTTCTAACTCATGAGAATTAATAGTCTTATAAATTGCCTTTGTTCCTCTTAAATACTCTTCATACTGCTCCTCTAAATAACTAGTACCAACTATATCATTTAAAGAATATCCTTTAGCAAGATATTCATCTTTCTCTTCACTAGGAATTTCTCCAATATTACCTAAAATAGTTCTAAAAGTGTCTCCATAATTATAAACTCTTTCCCAATCAAGCTTAGTATTAAAACCTGGCAAATCTTCATTATTCTCGGCTATATAAGCATATTCTTCATCAGTAACATCTCTATTCTTTATAACTTTATCATCATAAGAGTATCCTTTATTCATTAAATAATATAAATAACTGGCTTTAGTATCTTCTTCTGTAAAAGCTGCTAACTCATCATCAGTAACCCTTTCTATCTTAAGTTCATAAATATCATCACTATCGAGTTTTCTTTGATTATATTTTTCCCATTCTTCATCAGTTATTCTATCACCCATATCACTACTATTCTTAGCGACAAAGAACTCTCTTTTATTTCTATCAGTGACTTTATCATAATCTAGGCTTAGATGACTAGAAACAAGATAGGCAAGTTCTATCTCTTCTTTGGTTCCTCTACTTTTATCTTTATTATAATAAATAGTCTTAACGGCTTTATTATCTACTATTACTTTACCATTACGGTCAAGTATTCTTCCTCTTGGTGAACTAGGTCCTTCTACTATAGTAGTGGCAAGGGTAGTAAGTTCATCTTCATAATATGATTGATTTCTTAGCATAACCCCATAAAGTCTAAGGGTTATTATTAAAAATAAAACAACTAAAACACTTCCTAAAAATAAAAATCTTTTCTTATAGGTATTACCATTAACAGTATATTTTCTTTCTTTTCTATTAATATTTTTCTTATTAACCTTTTGTTTTATTTTCATACTTAACCCTCCTTCTCTATTAGTTTATCACATATTTTTATTTTTACTACATATAAATTAAATAAAGGAGAAAAAAATGATAGAAAGAATAATTAAAAATAATATTAAAATATTAAATCCTCACTTGGTAATGGGATACCTTGAAAGTAAAAATATTTATCCAACAGAAGATGAAGCGATTGTTATTTGTAACTTTTTAAAAGAAAATTATAATATCTTACTAAAAGATAATAGTATCTTACTTAATTTAAGAGGTAATATTAGAGATGATATTTATTATGGTGTGTCAAATATTCTAATTAATTTAAAGAATACATACCTATAAGTTTCTAAATATGTTATAATCCTATTATAGGAGTGATAGGATGAATAACAAAGGTTTTACTTTTATAGAATTAATTGCAACTATTACAATATTAGCATTAATATTACTTTTAGTAATGCCTGCCATTACTGCATTAGTCAATAATAATGAAAATAAAATTTATGAATCTTATGGAGATAGTTTATTGGAAGCTTCTAAGATATATGTTAATAATGAAGGAGAAGATATCAATCCCCAAGGAATTAAAAACTGGCTTGGTTGTGTTGATATAACATATGAAGATTTAATTAATAGTGATTTAATTAAACCTTTCCCAGAAGAAAATGTTGATTGTAGTAATGCTAAAATTAGATATACAAAGACTGAAGATGGGAATAGTTTTAGTTATGATTTAACTTGTAAAGATAAAACTAATAATGAAATTTTATATGAATATCACGGAATAGGTGGAGAGACATGTAAAATAGTTGATGCTAATGATGTAACCCCTCCCGTATGTGGCGAAGTAACTGGTGATAGTACAGAATGGACTAATGAATCTAGGGAAATAACTATATCATGTTACGATGAAAGCGGATGTGAACCTGTTACAAAAGTTTTTGATAGTACGACTCAAGTTGGATATATAACAGTAGAAGATAACAATGGTAATAAAACTAGTTGTCCTGTAAATGCCTATGTTGATAAGACCCCACCTGTATGTTCTAATAGTGGTGGTAGTGAGGACTGGACTAAAGATGATGTTACCATATCTGGAACTTGTACAGATTATGAAAGTGGTTGTCAGACACCTTCTATTAGCAAACTTTATAATAAAGAAGGAGAGTTTTTAAACCAATCACCAGGAGAATTAACCGATAATGTTGGAAATACTACTACTTGTCCTACAAATCAGACTGTAAGAATTGATAGAAGTGTCGCAACACCTTATATTGTTGAATTAACCAATGAACGTGCTCCAACGGTTTGTAATTATACAACAGAACAAATGAAAGCTGGAGTATATGCACCTATCCAATGTACCCTTTATGCATATGATCCACCTACTGGTTTTAAACAAAGATTTAGTGCTGATGATAAAGGTGGTAGTGGTATTAAAGATGAAATTTCCTACTTCCAAGGCTATGGTTCAAGTTCCTGTAAAGATCCTGGAAATGCTGGAACATTTCCATGGGGACAATGGAATACAAATGCTTCAGGAAATTATGGTATATCACACTGTACTTATGCTGAATATTTTGTAAGACAACGAGATAATGCAGGAAATATTAGTGAACCACTTACATTATATATATATTACGGAAATTAATTATAATAAAAAGTGTTTATTAGAAAAACTAATAAACACTTTTAGTATACAATTATATTTTGCTTCTTATTAGAGCAATTTCTTCTTTATAAGGAGCCTTACCATCTATATAAGGTGTTTCTAATATTTTAGGTACATCTTTTAATTTAGAATTATTAATTATATTTATTAAATTATCTAATCCTATAGTACCTTTACCTATATTTTCATGTCTATCCTTATGAGACCCCAAAGGATTTTTACTATCATTAATATGAATACATTTAATCTTATTAATTCCAATAATTTTATCAAAAGACTCTAATACTTCATCAAAATTCTTTAAATTATAACCAGCATCATTTAAATGACAAGTATCTAAACAAATACCGATTCTCTCTTTTTTCTTAATACCATCTATAATTTGTTTTAATTCTTCAAAGGTTTTACCTAACTCACTCCCCTTACCAGCCATAGTTTCAAGTAAAATCATTACATTTCTTTCATCATTAGATAAGACCTTATTTAAAGCTTTTATAATATTAGAAATACCAATATCTACACCTTGCCCTACATGGCTACCTGGATGTAATACAAGATATTTCATTCCTAATGTATTAACTCGTTTTAATTCTTCACTTAAGAAGTTACATGAAAAGTTAAATTTACTTTCATCACCATTAGCAAGATTAATAATGTATGGAGCATGAACTATTACATTATTTTTATCTATACCATTATCTTGCATTAATTTATAAGCTTCTTTTACCTTTTCTAAATCAATACTACTTCTAATAGTATTTTGAGGAGCCCCTGTATAAAACATAAATGTGTTAGCATTATAGCTTAAAGCTTCTTCAACACTTCCTACTAACCCTTTATTTTTCGTATAACCAACATGAGATCCAATTATTAACATTACAACACCTTCTTTCTAAAACAATTATATAAGTTAAAATCGAGTAGATGATATTAAATTATTAATATAATGATAGTCCAAGAATTTTATTATAAGTTCATGAACATCTATATTATTTATTTAGGACTATCGTCCTGAGAATTAAACTTGTTTCCATTCAAAACTTCCTCTGTTTACAAGCCTTAGCAGGCAAAAAGGAGTATAACCAGTGACACTAGATAATTCTAGCCTTAGTAGGAATCTGGACGGACGGCGTTGTTGTT
>CAMLTY010000008.1 GCA_946486465.1 uncultured Mycoplasmatota bacterium | reverse complement strand
CTAATATGCCTAAAGATAATATCCAAAAAGCTATTGATAAAGCTAAAGGAGCAGGTAATGGAGAAAATTATGAGAGTATAAGATATGAAGGATATGGACCAGGTGGCGTTGCTATCATGGTAGATTGCCTTACTGATAATCGTAATAGAACAGCTTCAGCTGTACGTAGTACTTTTTCTAAACGTGGTGGTAATTTAGGTACTGATGGTTCTGTTAGTTATATTTTTGAACGTAAGGGTATTATTGTAATTCCAAGTGATTATGATGAAGATGAAGTAATGTTAACAGCTTTAGATGCAGGAGCTTTAGATATGGAAAATAATGGTGATACATACTTAATCACAACACCTAGTGATAAGTTTATCGCTGTAACAGATGCCCTTGCTAATATCGGTGTAGCAGAATTCTTAACTAGCGAAGTTACTTTTGTTCCAAATAATGAAGTAGAACTTGATGATGAAACTAAAGAAAAAGTATATAATCTAATAGAGGCTTTAGAAGATATAGATGATGTACAGGATGTTCATCATAATATGAAAGAGGATTAAGATGAAATTAACAGTATATATTGCTAATATAATATTAAATTTGCTTTCTACAGTTTTATTTCTAATTCAGACTGGTAATATTAGAATAAATGCTTTTATTGAAGATTATCAATACACTGATGAGTTTATAAATATATTTAATATTATTAAGATGGTAATTACAGTTTTATTTATAATTCTTATATTTCTTAATGATAGGATTCAAGATAAAGAAAAGAAAAATACATTATTATATGTTATATGTTTGATAGAAATATTTACTATAGCAGGCCTTCTTTTAATGAATTCATTTAATATCTTTATTCCTCTTAATGTTGTATTAAGTATAGTATTGATTATTAAAGATAGGAGGAAAAAAAAGTGTATAGTTATATTATAGGAAAAGTAACAGAAATCATGTCTAATGCTATAGTGTTAGAAAACAATGGTATAGGCTATCTTATTAATACACCTAATCCTTTCGCTTTCGAAGAAGGAAATGACTATAAAGTCTATTTATATCAACAAATTAAAGAAGATGAACATAGTATCTTTGGTTTTAAAACTAAAGAAGAAAAAGAACTATTTTTAAAACTAATTGGTGTTAAGGGTCTTGGACCTAAGATGGCTCTACCAATAATTGCCACTGGTTCTATTAATGGTATTAGTGATGCGATTAATAGAGAAAATATTCTTTATCTAAAGAAGTTCCCTAAGATAGGTGAGAAACTTGCTAAACAAATGATACTTGATTTAAAAGGAAAACTTGATGACTTAACTACTGGTGATGAAATTGTTAAAGATACAAGTGAAGAGTTAAGAGAAGCTTTACTTGGACTTGGTTATAAAGATAAAGAGATTAAGAGTATAATCTTGAAAGTAGATAATTCTTTAAGTATAGAAGACCAAATAAAAGAAGCCTTAAAATTATTATTGAAGTAGGTGTTTAAATGGAAAGAATTGTAACAAGTGAAGAGTTAGAAGATGATGGTGTAGTAGATAATACTATTAGACCTGAAGTTCTAGATGAATATATTGGACAGAGTGAAGTTAAAGAAAATATTAGAGTCTTTATAGAAGCTAGTAAGATAAGAGGAGAAGTATTAGACCATGTTTTATTATATGGTCCTCCTGGACTAGGTAAAACTACACTTGCCTTTATTATTGCAAGAGAACTTGGTGTTAATATTAAAACTGCTAGTGGTCCATCAATTGAAAAAAGTGGGGATTTAGCAGCGATACTATCAACTCTTGAACCAGGAGATGTCTTATTTATAGATGAGATTCATAGAATGCCAAGATATATTGAAGAAATACTATATCCTGCTATGGAAGACTTTACTTTAGATATAATAATCGGCGGGGAAGGAAGTTCTCGTAGTATTAAAATAGATCTACCTCCATTTACTTTAGTTGGAGCGACAACAAGAGCAGGAGATTTATCTGCACCGCTTAGAGACCGTTTCGGTATTATTTCTAAATTAAAATTCTATACAACAGAAGAGTTAACAGAAATTATTAAAAGAACAAGTAGAGTCTTAGATATGCCAATAGATGATGAAGCAGCAGTTGAACTTGCTAAAAGAAGTAGAGGAACTCCTCGTATTGCTAACCGTCTCTTTAAAAGAGTACGTGACTTTGCTCTAGTAGATAAGAAAGAATCTATTGATTTAGAAGTAATGGAAAAAGCTTTAGAGAGACTAAAAGTCGGTAAGAGTGGACTAGATGAGACTGACCATCAACTATTAAGAGCGATTATTGAACGCTTTAATGGAGGACCTGTGGGAATAGATGCCCTAGCTTCTTCAATTGGTGAAGAAACATCTACTATTGAAGATGTAATAGAGCCTTATCTTTTACAAGAAGGCTATTTAAAAAGAACAAGTAGAGGTAGAATGGTAACAGAAAAAGCATATAAAGAGCTTAATATAAACTACCAAGGAGGTTTATTTAACCTAGATATAGAATAGGGGGATATTTATGAAGTTAGAAGAATTTGATTATGATTTACCAGAAGAGTTAATCGCTCAAACACCAATTAAACAAAGAGATGCTTCAAGACTTATGGTGCTTGATAAGAAAACAGGAGAAATTGAACATAAACATTTTTATGATATTATAGATTATCTTAATAAAGGAGACACTTTAATTTTAAATGATACTAAAGTCTTACCTGCTAGATTAATAGGTGAAAAGATGAGTACTAAAGCCGTTATAGAAGTTCTATTATTAAAGAATGTTGAAGGTGATACTTGGGAGACTTTAGTTAAACCTGCTAGACGTATTCATGTAGGTGATGTTGTATCTTTTGGTGAGGGGTTATTAAAGTTAACATGTACTGAAGTTAAAGATGAAGGTATAAGAGTATTTACTGCTAGTTATGAAGGAATATTCTATGAACTATTAGATAAACTTGGTACTATGCCACTACCACCATATATTCATGAAAAACTAGAAGATAAAGATAGATATCAGACAGTGTATGCTAAAGAAGTAGGTAGTGCTGCTGCTCCTACGGCAGGTCTTCATTTTACAAAAGAGTTACTTGAAAAAATAAAAGAGAAAGGTATAAATATCGTTTATCTAACTTTACATGTAGGACTTGGTACATTTAGACCTGTTAAAGTAGAAGATGTTACAAAACATAAAATGCATAGTGAGTTTTATTCATTAAGTAGTGAAGTTGCAGATATTCTTAATAAAACAAGAGAAAATGGTAAAAGAATAATAGCAGTTGGTACTACTTCAACTAGAACATTAGAGACAGTTTATGGTAAGTTTGGAGAGTTTAAAGAAGACTCTGGTTTTACTGATATCTTTATTTATCCAGGTAAAGAGGTTAAGAGTATCGATGGACTTATTACTAATTTCCATTTACCTAAATCAACCTTAATCATGTTAGTATCTGCAATAGCAGGAAAAGATAATATCTTAAATGCTTATAATGTAGCAGTTAAAGAAAAATATAGATTCTTCTCTTTCGGAGATGCAATGTTTATAAAGTAGTTAACTATAGTAAAGAAAAGAGAATCCTAGTTTTTGGATTCTTTTTCTGTAATAAAATCATCTATATTAGTATATTTAGAGATATTTAACTTTCTTAATCTAGTTATACACTCTTTATTCATATTTAATTTTTTTAATACCACATAATCTAATTTATCTTTGTTTCTTGTTAAATTTTCTTTCAATATATATAGTAATTCTCTTTTAATAATCTTAATTTTATAATTCTTAAAACTAATTATTTCATAAAAATCATTAAAAGTTAATCCTGCTATAAATCTAGATTTAAATATGGTTTTGTCATCAATACTAAAAGTATTAATTTTTATACCATTGTCTTCTATTACAAAAGGGTAAAAACCTATATCTATACATCTAATATTAGTATGAATTCCAAAATCTTGATTAGCTAACTTAAGACTGTCTTTATTTTCACTATAAAGATTATATTTTTTTAATACATTCCTAATAGTATCCATATCTTTTAAATTTACTAAAATATCAATATCGCTATGATTTCTTGTCTTTGCCTTGTTATTTATTAGATAAGGAACAATCCCTCCATTTATATAAATAATATCATTTATTTCGTTTAACTTATATATTTCTTCTAAAATATTAGTTATTTCTTTAAATGTATGCATTTTTACTTCCTCCTAATTATATTTTTTAGATAACGTTTATCATTATCGAAATGTTCTGTATTTATACCTAAAATGTTATTCTTATTAAATATATCGCTATGATAGTCACTACCAATAGAATAAAGAGCATTATAGTAATCAATTATTTCTTTAGATTTATCAATAGAGTCAGGTGTTATTTCTATACCATCTCCACCATGTGTTAAAAATTTTCCTATTATTGTTTTAGTATTCATATGTTTGCAACTAATAAATGGATGTGCTAGTATAAGATAACCATTAGCTGTTTTGATATTTTCAATAATATCTTTAATAGATATATAATAATATGTAATATTTTGACAGTGTTTTTTTACATAATTATCATATACATTATATAAGTCTTGATTATTTAATTCTTTTGATATAATTTTAGTAATAGAAACTTTGTTTAAATTAATACCTTGTTTAATCAATATATCTATAAGAGTTGGATCAATTTTAATATTATTTGCAATCCTTTTGTATATAGCTTTAAAAATTTCATTGTTATAATAGTTATATTCTTTTATCATATCATTCAATTTTTTATTATTAGCATCAAAATTATATCCTAAAATATGATATTCATCTTTCAAAAAATAAGCAGAAAGTTCAACACCTGTAATAAAATTATGTTCCATTATCTTTTTGCTAGCTTCTATATTATTATGATCAGTTATAGAAAACATAGTGAAATCTTTAGTTCTTTTGATTAAATTATCAATACTATCAAGTCCATCAGAATAAGTAGAGTGAATATGAAAATCATCCATTCTATCCCTTCTTTCTTTGCTGTATTGTACTAAATTAGAGATATTTTGTCAATTAAAGCAAAAATTAATATTATTTCTAAAGATAAATTAACATAAATGGTGTTTTTAATGATTTTATTGATTTAAAGTGGCAAAATGTGATATAAGTATAAATTAACTGTTGAAAAACTATAGTTTATAATATATAATAAGAGACGTATTGGAGGAAGAAATATGGAAAAGAAAGAAAATAAAAAAGAGACAAATAAGAAAAATTATCATAATATTGAAATAAAAGTAGAAGGAAAAGAGTGGACTGATGCTGTTGATAAGGCTTTTAAAGATAGAGTTAAAAAAGTTGAAGTAGACGGTTTTAGAAAAGGTAAATGTCCTAAGAATATCTATGATAAGAAGTTTGGACAAAACTATTTATTAGATGCTGCAGACTTAGTAATTCAAGATGCTTATACTAAAGCTTTAAAAGATAATGATTTAGTACCAGTAGTACAACCTGAGCCTAATTTAAAGAGTTTAGATGAAAATAGTGTAACATTTACTTTTAAAATTATTACTAAACCAGAAGTTAAGATTAAAAAGTATAGAGATTTAGGAGTTAAACCTAACGAAGTTAAAGTAACTAAAGAAGAAATCGACCATGAAATAGACTATTTACTTGAAAGATATGAAGAATTAGTTAATAAAGATGAAAACGGTAAAGTTGAAAATGGTGATGTTGCAGTTATTGACTTTGAAGGATTTAAAGATGGAGAGCCTTTTGATGGTGGTAAAGGAGAAAACTATTCTCTAGAAATAGGAAGTGGTACTTTTATTCCTGGTTTTGAAGAACAATTAATTGGTATGAAGTCAGGTGATGAGAAAGATATTAAAGTAACATTCCCAGATGATTATATGGAAGAGTCTCTAAAGGGACAAGAAGTTACATTTAAAGTAAAAGTACATGAAATTAAAACTAAAGAAAAAAGAGAATTAGATGAAGACTTCTTCTTTGACCTTGGTATTGAAGGTGTTAATGATGAGATGAGTCTTAGAAAAGAAGTAGAAGCTAATATAAAAGCTAATAAAGATATGGAAGAAGAAAATAAATATATCGATAAACTACTAGAAGAAGTATCTAAAAACGTTGAAGTTGATATTCCAGAAGAAATGGTTAATGAAGAAGTAGATAGACTACTTAGAAGAACAGAACAACAAATGGCTATGCAAGGAATTAGTTTAGATTTATATTATCAAGTTACTAAATCTACTGAAAAAGATTTAAGAGATCAACTTGAAAAAGAAGCTTATCAAAACGTATTATATCGTTTAATGCTTGAAGAGATTATGAATATGGAGCATATTGAAGTAAGTGAAGATGAAGCTATGGAAGAAGCTAAAAGACTTGCAGAACGTTATAATATGGAACTAGATGACTTCTTAAATCAATTTGGTGGTATTGAAATGGTACAATATGACCAAGAGATGAGAAAAACTATTGAATTATTAAAAGAATTAAATAAATAGTTGATACTTTTTAAAATATTTGGTAAAATTACTAAAGAAAAAAGGAGGGATAACTTATGGCAAAAAAGCTTGGACATAGACAAAAGAAGACTTTTGTATGCTCAGTTTGTGGTAATGAGAATTATAGAGAAGAGAAAAATGTAAATAATACTCCAGGAAGAATGGAGATTAGTAAATATTGTAAATTCTGTGGTAAACACACAACTCATAAAGAGAAGAAATAATAATATAACAGTCATTAAATGACTGTTATATATTATAGAAAGGAGTAAGTAAAATGGTTAATTCAAATGATTTTAAACCAGGTATGACTATTCAATTTGAAGGTGGAATCTATACTATAATTGAAAGTCAACATGTTAAACCAGGTAAAGGTGCTGCGATAGTAAAAGCTAAGATGAAAAACTTAAGAACAGGTTCTATTGTAGAGAAGACATTTAATGCAGGTGTTAAAGTAGAAACTGCTCATATTTCTAAGAAAACTATGCAATTCTTATATAGTATGGGAGATACTTATTATTTCATGAGTATGACAGACTATGAACAAATAGAACTTGATAAGAGTGTTATAGGTGAAGATGCTAAGTACTTAAAAGAAAACTTAGAAGTTGAAATTACTTTCTTTGAAGGTGAGATGTTAGGATTATCTTTACCTGATAAAGTAGTTATGAAAGTAGTTAAAACTGAAGATGCAGTTAAAGGTAATACTTCAAGCGGTGCGATGAAAAATGCTGAACTTGAGACAGGTATGACTATTCAAGTGCCATTATTTATTAAACAAGATGAAGATATCTTAGTTAGTACTAAAGATGGTAAATATGTATCTCGTGCATAATTTAAATAATTAAAATTGGTCTTTATTTAATATTAGGATCAATTTTTATTTTTCTATATTAGAGTTAACTACTATAAAAATAATTTGATGTAAAGAGAAAAATAAACACTTTACTTCCATATTTATTCATGGTAATATTAATTTAACAAAGATAAGAAAGAAGGTAAAAATATGAGAAAACTATGTTTACAATATGTTACTTGGGGGGGGGCAGTTTAGTAAATATAAGTAATAATATTACTTTCTTTCATAGTGTAAAAAGAATAGAGTAGAGGAGTGTTCTATTCTTTTTATAATGTCAAGATATTTGATATTTTGGATTTTATGTGTTAGTATTTAATTATAGTATAGAAGATAATAATTTGGGAAAGACTATAAAAAAATAAGAGGAGTTGAAATGAAATGAAAAAACGTGAAAACATAGTAATAATAGTGGTGTTAATAGTAATGGTAATTGCAATAGTAGGAGTAAGTTATGCTGCTTTTAGTTATAATAGAGAAGGTAGTATAAATAGTATAACAACAGGAGCGATAACAATGAGTTATGAAGAGAGTGATAATACAATAAGTCTAAATGGGGCCCTACCAACAACAGATAAGACAGGTATGGTAAGATTAAATCCTGGAGAGTACTTTGATTTTAGTATAAGTAGTGAAATAACAGGAGATGTAAATATAAACTATGAGATAAGTGCTAAAAAAGAAGATGGTAATACTATAGGTGGAGAATATATAAAGTTATATCTAACTAGATTAACAGATGATGGTAGTGAAGAAGCTTTAATGGTACCTGAGACATATAATGAGGAGAGTAGTGCTAATGATTATACAGGAAGACCAGTAAATGAGATGAGTTTATATACAAGTAGTATGAACTCTAGTGAATCTAATAATTATAGATTAAGAATGTATGTAGATGAGAGTTATAATCCCCAGGGAGATGGAGGAGGATTAGTCTTTACAGTACAGATAAATGTTTATGGAAAAGCAGGAGATAAGTATGTTCCTCTAACTACACAAGAGATATTAGAAGATAATGAATTACAAGAAGAAAAAGAGAATATGTTTAATTATGCAAGTAATGGAAACTATTTAGATATGAGTTCTAGTCCACAAAATAATCCAGAGTATGTAACAAATGGATTATATAGCATTGAAGATGAAGATGGAACAAGTTACTATTTTAGAGGAAATGTAAATAATAACAATGTACAGTTTGGAGAATATACAAGTGATTATTATGTTTATCAAGGTAATAACACTATTTATCAAAGTGAATCTAGTTGTACTGAAGCAGGTAATAGTAGTTGTACTCAAGTAAAGCTTGCTAGTGCCGGAGATAAGATGTATTGGAAGATTATAAGAATTAATGGAGATGGAAGTTTAAGATTAATATATAATGGAACAAGTGCAAATCCAGATAATAGTGATTTAGCACATTCTTATGTAGTAGGACAAACACCATATAATTTAGAGGATAATGATTCAAAATACACAGGATATACCTATGATAATGGAACAGATAGTTTTATAAAGAAAGAAGTAGATACATGGTATAAAAACACATTAGGAAGTAGTGGTTATGATAGTAAAGTAATAGGAGGCAGATTCTGTAGTGATAGTAGTGGATATAAACCAGTAAGCGAATATGGCTTTTCAGGTATGGACTTTAATGTATTTGCGAGTTATGATAGACTAGATCAAAGTGCTACTAACTATGCAAAACCTAATGCACCAGTCTTGAATTGTCCAAGTACAAGTGAGATATATGGGGGCTCTTATAGATTAAAAGCAGGATTGATAACAGCAGATGAATTGGTACTTGCAGGAGAGAATATTGGAGTAACCACAGATAGTTACTTAAGCCCAGGAAAATCAGGAATAGAGTATTGGAGTATGACGCCGGGCGGTTTCCTTATTGGTAATGCTAATGTGTGGTATGAGCGTGAGGATCTCGGCGGCAACTTTGTGGGTGCCAACGGCGCCGTTCGTCCAGTTATCAATGTGACCACTGAAAACGGGTTTACATCTGGAGATGGAGCTGCAGAAAATCCATATGTGATACAAGCCGATTAATAATATCGATAATAAAAAAGTGTTGAAATTTATTCATCACTTTTATTTTTTTCTGTAATTCTTCCTATTCTAAAACTATACTTATAATCATTATTATTATATTCTTTTAAACTAAATTCTAGTCCTTGATATTGAAAGAATTCTGAAGTTTTACTATCATTGTTAGTTGTGTTACCAAGTGTTTCAAATACTTTGTTATATATTAGATCTACAGTATCATTATCAATATCATCATTATTTGCTATTATCATATTACTTATTAATTCTTTTACTTTATTATTTTTATTATTGAAATTAATACTTACTATATTAATATTATTATCATCTTTTAAATTAAATATCAGCTCTATGTTATCGATTGTAATTTTGTTATTATTTATATCTTCTATATTAATATCTTCATCAGTAATTTCATTAAAGTTATTAATTAAATCTTGTAATGAAATGTTATCAATTGTATCTACTTCAATTAAATCTGAATAAGAATCTTCTTTTTCCCATTTTGCAACTGTTTTATGATCTATAATAGATTTAGTAATTTCTATAGTAATAAAATAGCATAGAATGCTTAAAATTATTGTAGCTATTATAAAAATAATTATTTGTTTTTTTGTTAATTTCTTTTTTTCTTTTTTTTTCAATTTAATCACCACTTTATTAATTATAACAAATATTTACACTATAGTCTTTTCTTTTTATATATTTTTTTAAAAAAAGTTGTTATACTAATAGTGGTGATGTGTGGCAAGTTCAATCGTGAAAAGCGATAGGTAAGTTTTTTACAACTTGCAACTGATAAAACGAAAAGTAGAATGAGTGGGTAACGCCACGAAATGCTTTCCATAAGAACTGCGACATGCATAATGATAGTAATAGATATTAGTATGTATGGGAACTCGCTGAAGTCGACTGAAGTATACCCTAATGAGTAATCAAGGAAATGGTTATAGAGGTATAATCTGTATATGATAGGTCGGTGGTCTATAAAATACTCATGGATAGAATATTAAGAACTAGTGATAGTCTTAATCGACAAATTCTCGAGTGTACAGGTCTAGAGATAACATGTTAGAAATGACATGAACACCAAAGGTGTTGTAGATGTGGTAAAGTAAGAATATCACCTATGAAATACCATATAGTATTAAAGGTACTATCAAGTCTACAGGCTTATAGAGAAGTCCTAAAAGTATATATGGATAGATAGTTTTATCGGAACTTGATAAGCAAGGAATACAAGAGTCCTATTAGGCGATGACGGTATTGTTAAGGAAAAGTAATGACTATAACTTAACTTAATCCTTGTGAAAGCGGTGTAAAAGTACTTTAGAAGCATTGATAACAAGATGTGGAGGGAAAGGCACTAGTCAGAGTTAATCTTCTACAAGAAAAGTTTATAATAATCATAGGTTCTATTATAGACTAAGAGAAGTATAAGGCAGGAAACTGTACTGACTGACTATGGGAGAAGAGAAAACTAAAATCGTGCAACTAAGAAATAACGAATATTATTGTATGCAAGAAGAGTTTGATGTACTTAATAAAAGAAGTAAAAATAAATATGTATTTCATGATTTAATGAAATACATAAATGAAGATACTAACATTAGGCTAGCCTATAGAAACATCAAAAATAATGGTGGAAGTAAAGCTAGAGGACTAAGTGGTAATAATATGGATTTTATAAGTAAAATGAAACTCTATAAGTACTTGAAGAAGATAAAGGAACAACTAGATAATTATAAACCGTCAATGATTAAAAGAGTTGGTATTCCAAAGTCTAATGGAAAAATTAGATATCTAGGAATAAAAGAACCAATAGATAAAATTGTTGAACAAGCGATATATCAAGTACTAAACCCAATACTAATTCCTAAATTTCATAATAATAGTAATGGCTTTATAGAAGGAAGAAGTTGTTCTAGGGCAATAAGTCAAATGACTAATTACATCATAAAAGAAAAGCTTTACTATGTGGTAGATATAGATATCAAAGGATTCTTTGATAATATAGACCATGGTAAACTCTTAAAACAGTTATGGCAACTAGGAATACGAGATAAGAATCTACTGTCAATCATTTCAAAGATGCTAAAAGCAGAAGTTAAAGGTGTAGGAATACCTAATAAGGGGACTCCACAAGGAGGAATACTATCACCACTACTTGCAAATGTAGTGTTAAATGAACTAGATTGGTGGTTAGATAGTAAAAAGAATAAAGGTATTCGATGTGTGAGATATGCCGATGACTTTAAAATATTGTGTCCTACATATCAGATTGCAAGTGATATGTTAGATAAAACAACAATATGGCTAAAGAAAAGGCTAAAACTTGAAGTGAGTGAAGAGAAAACCAAAATAGTAAATCTAAAGAAAACAAACTCCTATTTTCTAGGTCTTAGATTTAAACTAAAGAAACATAAGGGTAAGTTAAAAGTAGTTAGTAATATGACTGATAAGGCTATTAAGAATACAACTGATAAACTTAAAAAGCAAATACGAATAGTTAAGAAAAGTAAATGGAATAAGAAAAAATGCAAGGAAGAAATAGATAAATATAATAGTATGGTGATAGGAACACATGGTTATTACTCTAAAGCCACTAATATATTATCTAACTTGCATAAACTTGGGATTATAATAAATGCATACATAAATAAGAATTTCTTAGGAGTTCTTACTTTCAACGAAGATATCGATGAAGATAACTTTGTAGTAAAAACATATGGCAAAAAGATACCATATATAAGAGGAAAACCTCTAGCCTTGATAGAAAAAGTAAAATATCAAGAGCCGAAATATAAAGGAGATAAAATTGATTACTATGATAGTAAATCAAGAGATAAGTTCTATAAAGAACTAAAGATTAAAAAACTTTATATGACAGAGGTAATACTCAAAAATCCTTACCTAAATAAGACAGTAGAATTTAATGATAATGTAATATCAAAATTCTGTGGACAATTAGGTAAATATGCTTTTACTAATAAAATGATACTAGATATATCAAATTTAAAAATAGTTAAAAGGGAAAATACTCCTTTCAACAATAAATATGATAATATAATTTTAGTAGAAAAGAAAGTAAAAGAACTAATAGAAAAGAAAGAAGTTGATGACTTGATAGAGATGATAAGACTCAAAAAGGGGTTGACTTCTAAACAACTAGAGGAAATAAATATTATAAGAAAGGAGAACAACTTGCTAACAATTTAGTTTTGGAACTCTATAATATAAACAGAGTAAAAGTAAAAGACTAACTTTGATGGCACGCCGTATGATTAGAAATAATCCCGTACGGTGTAGGGTTGGGGAAAAGGCGGAGGATACAGAGCCAAAGCCTTACCTATAATCATAAAAAGATGAAATATTTAGCGATAGGACATGCATCCTATGATATAACATTTAGATTAGATGGTTACCCAGTTGAAAATACTAAACAAAGAGTAGGTAAACATATTGATTGTGGGGGTGGCCCTGCTAGTAATGCAGGTTATTTACTAGCACTTTGGGGAGAAAATGTTTCTTTTCAGGGAGTTGTAGGTAATGATTATTATGGTAATATGATAAAAGCTGAATTCAAAAGTGTTGGTGTTGACACTACTTATTTAGAACTTATAGATAAATACGACACAGATCTTAGTATTGTTTTAGCAAATGCAACTAATGCTAGTAGAACAATATTAACTAGTAAAGATACCACTTCTTTTAAGTGTAGTATGCCCAATGAGAATAAGTATGATGTAATATTAGTTGATGGTGAAGAAGAAGAGATGAGTAAAAAAATAATTCAAAATAATAAAGATGCCATTAAAATAATAGATGCTGGTAGTTATAGACCATCTACAGTTGCTTTATGTCCTTTAGTAGATTATTTAGTTTGTTCTAAAAACTTTGCTCTTGATTATACCAAAATGAATTATGATGGTAGTATAGAAAACTTAATAGAAATTCACAAAAAATTAACTGATGATTTTAATAATACAGTTGTTATTACTTTAGAAAGTAAAGGATGTTTTACTAAGATAGGTGATGAATATAAATTAATACCTAGTATTAAAGTTGATTCAGTTGATACTACAGGTGCTGGTGATATCTTTCATGGTGCATTTACTTACTTTATTAGTCATAACTATTCTCTTGAAAATACATGTCGTCTTGCCAATTTAACAGGAGCTTTATCTACATTAAAGGTAGGGGGAAGATATTCTATGCCAAAGCTTTCTGCTATTTTAGAAAGAAAGAATTTAGTTGATATTATCTAGTTATCCTAAAATAGACTTGCATGGTATGGATAGAGAATATGCTATTTTTAAAGTAAGAGAGTTTATAGATGATTGTTACAAATTAAAATATGAATATGCTGTAATTATTCATGGTATAGGTAGTGGGGTTTTAAGAGATGCTGTAAAAAAACATTTACAAAAAGATACAAGAGTATTAGAATATAAATTGGATTTTATGAATCCCGGTTGTACAATAATTCGTTTAAAATTTGACAAATAGCAATAATTGTGTTATAATATGGCCAACTTATAGGAAAAGGGGGGGACTTATATGTACACAGAGGAAAATGCAAGAGGACGTTTTCCACTTCGTGATATTTTACTGAAAGCAATTGTAGTTATTATTTTCTTGATTTTGATTATCTTTATAATAACTAAAATAACTACACCTAATAGTAATGTAAATAAAACAGATTCTAATTATGATAAAGTATTTAGTAAAAACTTAGAAACGATGGAAAATGTTGCTTATGAGTACTATACGGCTGATAGATTGCCAAAAGAAATAGGCGATGTTAATGAATTAACTTTAAGAGAGATGATTAATACTAATCTCTTAGAAGCATTCACTGATGCCAATGGTAAGGCTTGCGATGTTAATAAGAGTTATATTAGATTAACTAAAAATGATGATGATTATACATTGAGAGTAAGTTTGAAATGTGATGAGAAAGAAGATTATACTCTTACTAAAGTAGGAGAATATGATTATTGTGAACATGACATTTGTAAAAAAGATACTACAAAAGAAACAGAAGAAGAGACATCTAAAGAGGCTAGTGATGAAGTGAAAATTACTGAGCCTACTAATGATACTAGTGGTAATATTAGTAATAATACATCTAGTGGTAATAGCAATACAAATACTAATAATAATGGTAATACAAATAATCAAGGTTCACAGTCTGAGATAGTTCAAACGACACCTCAGGTCATGTATGAATATAGAAAGGTTAATAATCCAGTTTTATCAGGCTGGAGTTCATGGAGTAGTTGGAATTATAATAATGATAGATATAGTGCTATAAAATGTAGTGATACTGATGTAAATTGTTTAAGAGAAGTTCAGTTATATTCAAGAAGAGAAAAAGTAGGTACAGATGATACTGGTAAAGCAGTTTATGCAACAGTAAACTATTATAGTTATAGAACAAGAACTTTAATAAGTAGTGGTTCTATAGATGTAAAATGGAGTTATTATAATGATACTAATCTATTAAATGAAGGGTATACCTATACAGGTAATACCAAATAAGGGAGGTTCAAAATTATGGGTTTATTTAATAGTTTTAGAAATTTTATAAAAAATGATGATTATGATGATGAAGATTATTATTATGATGATGAAGATTATGAAGATTATGATTATGGTTATAAAGCTGAGAATAATTTCTTTAGTAAGTTTAAACGTAAATCTAATAACAATAAGACAAAGAAACGTTCATCTTTAATAAAAGGTGTTTATGAATATAATGATTACGATCCAAATGGTAATCTAATAAAGATGTATTGTATTGTACGTACTACGTTGTTTGGCAAAATTAAATATGAGTTTACTGATAGTGCTTTAATTGCTGATGCTGCTAGAGGACAATATTATACAGATATGGGGTTAGATTCAAGTGAAACAGATCCTCATATTGCTTATAATCTTAGCGATAGTAAAGAAGTATTTGATTGGATAAAAAATAATAATACTACAAATAATGAAGGCTTAGATATCAGTATTGAAGATTTTGCTACTGCTAAATTTGCATTTGAAAAGAAATATTATAAATCTACTTTAAAAACAGATAGCAAATTTGCTGAAGCAGAAGCTGAAGCTAGTGAAACTATGACTTCTGATAGTGATAGTGCAACTAAAATTAGTGATAGCGATAGCGAGGCTATGTCTTCTGATAACGATAGTGAAACTGAGTTTATTGATGATGATAATGATGAATACGAAACAAAAATGTTTTATGAAGATAATTTTGAAGATGAATTTGATGGCAAAAAAGTTAAAAGAATTGCTTTAAGAGCTGCTTTAGCATCTTTATGTGCATTTGTTGCTGTAGGTGCAGTCTTTGCTGTTAAGAAATATCATGGTCCTACTTCTAATAGCAGTAAATATGCAACAACATTAGATAATACTGATGATAAAGATAGAGAAAAAGATAATACAACTCCTGATGAAGATGATAAGACTGAAGAGATAACTGAAGAACAAACAACTCCAACAGAAGAAGCAACTGTTGAAGATGAAGTTGTAGAAACTTCAGTTGTAACTGGTAGTGAATATGATGGTAATTATGTTAATACTAATACAACAGTTGCAGATAATAATTATAGTGATTATCAACAACCTGCTACTTCAGCTCCTATTACTACAACACCAGGAAGTGTTAATGACTCTTATGTAGAATTTCAAGATCCTAATGCTACTATAAATGATTCTAAAGAAGATGCACAACCTTCTACAGATGAAGAAGATTATGATGGTCTTATAGAAGAAGAAACGCCATCTATTGATGTTGGTGAAGACAATAGTAGTGAAGATGAAGATTACAGTGAAGAAATAGAAGTGCCTGTTGGTGACAATACTGATGATGAGTTAGATAATAGTGAAGAACCACAATTGCCTGATTCAGAAGAAACACCTAGTGATGAAATTATTTTTGATGATGAATATCAAAATAATCAAGGAGCTATTGATGAAGATTATGGTTATGATGAAGAGCTAGGTACTAGTGAGAATCCACAGTTACCTGATCCTAATGAAACGGCTAGTGATGGTGATTATGTTAGTACTGATACTGACTTTGAACAACCTTCAATAGATGTTGAAAAACCAAATCAAGATATAGAAACAGTTCCTGTTGAACAAGTCGTAGATGCAGCTATAGAAGCCATGGAAAACGGGGAAGATGTAACTATTTCTGTAAATGAAGATAATACAGTAAGTGTAGAGCAAGTTCCTGTTGAACAAACATATGAAGCAAATGGTATGACAAGATAGTTTTACTATTTGCTTTTTCTATGCTATAATTTAAATATAGATAGAATAATAAGGGTGATATTATTATGGGTAGTAGTAAAAAAATTGAATTATTGAAACCAATAGATAACAACATTGATGATTTGAAAAAGTTTATTAATAATACTAATGATACTTTAATAAAAGAAGAGATTGCCTCTAAGGAGACAATAATCAATCAATTATTAGGGCATTATAATCAACTTTTAGTTAGAATACAAGATATTATTAATAAATATGAATTAAATAATTTTATTATAAAGCGGAATCTTTATACAACAAAACAAAAAGATTTAGATAAAGAAATTGATCCCATAAAAAAAATCACTTTACTTAATCAGTTATATGAAGAGATGGAAAAAGATTATAATTTACTTATAAGTAAAGCTAAGGACAATTTAATAGATAATAATATATTTATAGAGTATAATAGTTTAATTGCTAAAGCTAATGAAAATATTGTAAAGATAAATTGTTTAAATGTTTCTGATGAAATAATTGATTCATTAAATAAAATTTATAATAATATAACTGATGTAACAGCTATTTCTAAATTGCAACAATTTATTAATGAAACCAATACTTTATTATTAAATATGGATGCTACTGACAATAAAGAGGGATCCTTTAGTGATAGAATTTTTAATCTATTTGCTAAAATAAATGATCAAGTAGTCGCTTCATCCTTTGTAAATAAAGGTAATTATATATATGCCTTATATACACTTGAAGATAATAGTAAATATTATGCTATAGTAAAAAAGGAATCTGAGGTGAAAATTATAGATCAAAGTTTTACATTTTTACCTAATTTAGTGTTAACTAAAGATAATATAATTAATACTTGTGAAATCATTATAAGAAATGCTAGTATTTATTATGATTTAAATGAGTTTATGCGCTATATTGAGATGAGTTATAAAACAAAAATGACTAAAGAAATAGATGAGTTAATAGTAAATTATAAAAAAAGATTAACTTATCTTGAAGAAAACATTAAAATGCAACTTGATTTTATAGATTCAATCGCTTTATTAGTAAATCATTTACCATGTGATAAGTATCCAAATATTACATATAATGATGTTCCGAAAGAAGAATATTTTTTACAATATGAAAATGATACAAATAGTATTAGTAAAGAGATTAAACGAATCATTATATCTATCTTTTTAAATCCTAAAGAAAAAAGTATTATAGATACTAAAAGTATTTTAAAAACAATGTATGATTCAAAAATATTAAATGATTTGTTGAATACTAACTATCAAGTGGGTAATGAAATGCCATTAGTTGATACTACTGATACTGTTTCTAATAATATAGAAACTACTGGTAATATAATTACAAATTATGAAAAGATTAATGAATACTTAAATAATAGAGTTAAAGAATTAGAGCTTTTAGCTAGTAGTAATAAAATTAATGTAACTATAACTAGAGAAGATAATTCTATATATAAAGATATTAATACAGTCTTAGATATAAATACAGCGGTGGTAATTTGCGATAAAGTCTATAAGAAGGGACAAGGTATTTATGCTATCTTAGATTATTTGAAGACTGGTAATACTTTGAAGTTTACATCTAAATATAAAGCTAGAGAATTAGTTAATAGTGTTAATAAAGATGAATATTTAAAACTACTATTAGAAAATATAATAAAAAGATATATTTATGAAAAATATAACAACATTAATAGTAAGATTGTAGTCTTGTTAAGTCCATTATTAGAAAAAAATAATATAACTATTAAAGAAATTGTCTTTCAAATATTAAATAATGATAATCTTATAGAAGATGGTGTTACTAATTATAACTATGAATTCTTAGATCCTTTATCAAATAAAAGTAAAGAAGTAAATATTTTATTAGAAAATAATAATTTAATAAATATCAGTAATATTTTACAGAATATAAAGAAAAATAATATTATATTTAATGGCGAGGATAAATAAAATGAATAGTACAATTACATATACTAAAGTTTTCTTATTGTTATCTTCGCTTGCTAAAAATCTTTTGGGAACATTTAATTGTATATATCTTTATAAACAAGGCTTTTCTGTTTTAGAAGTTGCTATATGGCAATTAATAGCATATCTTGGGTATATTATTTTTCAACCACCTGTATTTAGGTATAATTATAAATTAGTAATAAGACTCTAATGCTTATCTCTAATTTTTTCTTTATTTGTACTTATGTAGACTTAATCTTTTTTGTAGAGGGGGTAGGTAGTTTAATAGTTAATGTATTTTTCTTTGCTCTTTATTCTAATATATATTGGAATGTAAGACATAATTTGGAATTTATTACTCTAAACGATAAAAAGCTTGGTCGTAAAGTAGGAATAATATCACAAATTTCTGAAATAACGGCAGGGATAATATCTGCTTTTATATTAGATAATTTTAGTATTGTTCCTTTAGTTATTGCATCAAGTATTTTGATGTTAATCTCATTAATTAGTTTTTTTCTTATGGATGAAAAAAGGAAGACAAAACTTAAGGATTCTCTTATTAAATATTTTAAAATAGTTCCTAAAACAACACTATTTCATTTAGCATTAAGAGAAGCATCAACAGTAATGACGGCATTCTTTCCGCTTTATTTATATAATAGGAAAGTTATACTTAAAAATCGAAAAAATGTATTGACAAACATATTTTCTATACGGTACACTTTAGTTACTAAAGGGAGGTTCGTTGTATGAAAATATATAAAGCATATAAATTTAGGTTATATCCAACAGAAGAACAAAGAATATTAATACATAAAACTTTTGGATGTAGTAGATTTGTTTATAACTACTATCTAAATTATCAAAAAGAAAATGGAGTAAAGAAATCATTTGATTTGTGTAAAGATTTAAAAGAATTAGAAAACAATCATGAATACCTTAAAGAAGTAGATTCATGTGCCTTAAGATGTTCTATATTTGATTTAGAAGATGGTTTTAATAACTTCTTTGCTAAGAGAAGTGAAATCCCAAGGTTTAAGAGTAAGTTTAGTAGACAATCTTATAGAACTAGTTGTATAAGAAGTACTTATAAAGGTAAAGAGTATAGTAATATAGAAGTAGATTTACTAACTAGAAATATAAAATTACCTAAACTAGGTAGAGTTAAAATAAGAGGATATAGAAATAAAGACATAATAGAAGGAAAAATAGTAAATGCGACTATATCAAAAGATACAACTAATAAGTATTATGTAAGTGTATTAGTAGAAGAAGATTTGTTAGTAGAAAAAGTAATAACACCTACTAGTATAGTAGGAATAGACTTAGGTATAAAAGATTTAGTAGTAACAAGTGATGGAATTAAATATAGTAATGAGAAAGTATTAATGAAGTATGAAAAGAGATTACAAAGATTACAAAGAAAGTTATCAAGACAAGTTAAAGGAAGTAAGAATTATTTAAAGACAAAAGAGAAAATAGCAAGGTTACATGCTAAGATTAAAAATTATAGAAAACATTATTTAAATGACATTGCAAAGGAGATAGTGAATGACCATGATATTATAGTAACAGAGAGTTTATTAGTAAAAGATATGTTTAAAGATAAGAGAAAAGCATTTAATAAAAGTCTATCAGATGCTGCTGTTAGTACATTACGTTCTCTAATAGAATGGAAATGTAAGATAAAAGGAAAGATTTATTATAAAATAAATACCTATTATCCAAGTAGTCAAATATGTAGTCATTGTGGATATAAGAATAGTAAGTTAAAAGATTTGAGTATAAGAGAATATGATTGCCCAAAATGTGGCTCACATAATGATAGAGATATAAATGCAAGTTTAAACATAATGTTTGAAGGATTGAAGTTACACTACCAAAGTTAAGTAATGTTTGATATAATAAAAAATGAACAAAGATAAATAGATTATTGAGTACGGTAGCGACTATCGGAATTTAAGCCTATGGAGAATAGAGGTTACTCTATCTATGAAGTAGGAATCCTTGGAGGTAACGACAAGGTAAAAACAAAATTTATTTTGTTTTATTTGTTCTATAGGGTTATTAGTTTTATCAGGATTTATTCCCTTTAAAATAAAAAAATAATAATAAATTTTCGTTGATATTAAAGGGTTTGAAGGCATTTACGAAAACTCGTACTTGTAACTTTTGAAGTTTTATTATATATTTGTATTAGGAAAGAAATTTCCTAAGTCATCTGACTCTCTTTACCATCTTATTTTGTTTTATAGTCGCCCAAATAAACAAAAAAAGAAGAGTTTAGGTGGCTTCTTTTATTTTGTCTTAAACTAGGCTATTAGTTTTTCTATATATCTTAGCACTTTCAAACATAACTTTTTCTTCATCTTCTAAAGTATCTATTAATACATCAAAATAAGGTTTAGAACTATCACAACTAAGGTAACTATATAAAAGATTAAAAATTTCTTTGTTATCTTTAAATAGGCTAAATAGACCATTAACATCAGTAGTTCTATCTTTTATTACTTCTTCAAAGTTAATTCCATAAATGATTGAGAGATTTGTTAAAGCTTGTTTTAATTTATCAGTATTATAACTTGGTCTTAGAATTTTACCATTTAAGGTTAATTCATAATGACTTTCTGTTTTCTTAGGACTTCTTTTAGTAGCAGAATCAAAGTCTATTAAGTGGCCTCCATCTTTATCAATCAAACTATTAGATAAAGCGATATCATTTAAAAAGAAACCTTTATTATGTAACTCTTTTAACTGTCTAGTACAATCAATTGAAGCTTTTAATCTTTCCATATGTGTAAACATATCTCTATTAACAATATAATCAAAGGTATGAGAATGAGGATAGTAAGGCATGATAAAACCTTGTAATTTATTATCAACTTTATATTCATCAATAGGATATCCACTACCTTGAATTTTCTTCTCACCAATTAATTCTCTTATAGTAGATTCTTTTTCTTTTGTTAAATTATTTATTACTTTAATAACTGTCCCATTAGGAAGTGTCTTATGAGTGGCAAGATACCCAAATGAACCTTCCATATTAGGGAGCTTCTTAATAAAACAAGCTTCTCTAAAACTTATATTCATAGTATAGCCCCTTTCTAAAAGTAATATATAAAATACCACAAAATTAAAGAAAAATCAAGGTTATGCTTTCCTTAAGGAGAATTTTACTGTATAATAAAGCTTAGAAAGAAAGGGATTAATATGATTAGTAAACCAAAAGGAACAGTTGATTTAATTGATAAGAAGGCAAGAACTTGGAAATATGTAGAAGAAGTAATTGATTCTGTAATGGAAAAATATAACTATAATTATATTAGAACTCCTATATTTGAATCTACTGAATTATTTCATAGAGGAATAGGAGATTCTACTGATATAGTTACTAAAGAAACATATGACTTTAAAGATAGAGGAGATAGGTCTATTACCTTAAGACCAGAAGGAACGGCAGGAGTAGTTAGAAGTTATATAGAAAATAAAATGTATGGTACTCATAACTTACCTGTTAAAGTATATTATAATGGAACAATGTATCGTTATGAAAGGCCACAGAAGGGAAGATACAGAGAGCTTAGTCAATATGGAGTAGAGGTTCTAGGTAGTAGTGACCCTATGATGGATGCTGAAGTTATCTCTCTTGCTTACAATATCAATAAAATGTTAGGACTAACAGATACTGTAGTACATATTAATAGCATAGGAGATAAAGAGTCTCGTGATAAATATAGAGAAGCCTTAAAAAATTATTTTAAGCCTCATTTAGACGACTTATGTGATGATTGTAAGGAAAGGTTTGATAAGAACCCTTTAAGGATTATAGACTGTAAAGTAGATAGTAATAAAGACTACTTTAAAGATGCTCCTAATATATTAGATTATCTTAGTGTTGAAAGTAAGGAACACTTTGATAAGGTGTGCGAGTATCTTGACTTATTAGAAGTTAAATATGAAATAGACCCTAAGATAGTTAGAGGACTTGACTATTATAATCATACTGTTTTTGAACTAATGACAGAAAACAACAATCTTGCTCTAGGTGGTGGAGGAAGATATGATAACTTAGTTAGTATGCTAGGTGGACCAGAAACCCCATGTGTAGGTTATGCTGTTGGTCTTGATAGATTAGTTGAAGAGATAATAGAAAGAGATATAGAAAACGTTAGAGATGATATAGATGCTTTCATTATGTATGTTAATGAAGATGAAAAGAAAAACGCTATCTACCTTGCAAATGAACTTAGAATGTCAGGTTTTGTGGTAGAAACAGAGTATACAGGAAGAAGCTTAAAGAGTCAGTTTAAAAGAGCAGATTACTTTAATAGTAAATATTTAATACTACTTAACAGTGATGATTTAAACGAAGGCTTAATTACTATTAAGAATAATAAGACTAAAGAAGAAGAAAAGATTATGATGGAATATATCATCTATTACTTTGATGAACATATAAGTGATGATAATTTGCCTATAGATATAGATGAAAAATGTACTTGCCATGACCATGATCATGACGAAGAATAGACCATTTATAGAATTAAAAGAGGGGCTTAATCCTTATGGAAAACCATATTTATTTATATTAAGACAAGAAGATGCTAAAGTACAGATTATTTCATCTTATGATAGAGAGTTTTATAAAGAATTTATGAACTTAAAAGATGATTACATTAATGATGTAATAGAATGTTCTAAAGAAACAAAAGAACTATTAGAGAAAGATGTATCTTATCTTTTAGATAATTACCGTTTTGATGAAGAAATGCTTAAAGAAGGTAAAGACTTATATAGATATGAAGAGTTTATGAAAATAGAAAAAGATACTAAATTCATAAGAGAAAATACTTTATATGATTGGTCATTATTTAAAGATGGAAATAATTATCAAAAAAATTATATAAATTCTTTATGTGAACTTACAGGTAAAGGTGAGAATTTGTTTTATAGCATTTTAATATATGATGATAATAATACAAAAATAGCTATTAATAGATATATGGAAAATAAATATGTAGTTTATTTTGAAGTTAATAGTTTTGTTACAGGGTTACATTTAATAAATAGAAACTATAAAAAGTTTAGTTATACCGTATTACGACAAGGCAAAGAAGAAATTTTAAAAACTAAAGATGGTGTATCAATAAAAACTTCTTTTTTTAGATTGCACAATATTGAAATTAGTAGACATTTACTAATGCCATATGAAGAAATGATAAAAGTAATAAAAAGTAATGATAGTAGTGATATTTATGAATTATTAGATTATATTGAAGAAAAGATACATAGTAATTATCCAAGAGAAGAGATAAAGAAACATTTATTAGATTGTATATTTGTAAAAGAGTATGAAGAAAAACATAAAGAAGGAGTGAAAAAATATGAAAAAAATTTATTTCAAAGATTTAGAAAATTATTTTGATAAAGAAATAGAACTTAGTGGTTTTGTTGAAAATATTAGAAATATTAAATGGGTACAGTTCTTAGTACTTAGAGACTCTACTGGGAAGATTCAAGTAACTATTGAAAAGAGTGATGAAAATAATGCTGAGATGGTAGAGTTAGCTAATAACTTAACTGTAGAATCTACTATTAAAGTAACAGGAATATTAAAGAAAAATGAAAATGTTAGATTACGAGGAATGGAGTTTATTCCAACTAAAATAGAAGTTACTAGTACAAGTGATGCAGAACTTCCTATTAACATTCATGATAAAGATGCTCAATTACTTGACCAAAGACTAGATTATCGTTGGTTAGACCTTAGAAATGAATATAACTTTAATATCTTTAAGATTCAAAGTGATATGGTTAAATATATGCGTGAGTTTATGTATTCTCATGACTTTACAGAAATCCATACCCCTAAACTAATAGGAGCGGCCAGTGAGAGTGGGGCAGATGTCTTTGAAGTAAAATACTTTGATAGAAAAGCATATCTTGCCCAGTCACCTCAATTTTATAAACAAATGGCTATCGCTAGTGGTTATGATAGAGTCTTTGAAGTTGCCCCTGTTTTTCGCGCTGAAAACTCTAATACTTCAAGACACACAACAGAATTTACTGGTTTCGACGTAGAGTTTGCCTATATTGACTCTTATCGTGATGTTATGGACTTTGAAGAAGAATTATTAACTTATACATTAGAGAAGTTAAATGAAAAGTATGGAGAATTAGTTAAAAATCTATATGGAAAAGAAATAGTTGTTCCTAAAGAGAAGTTTCCAAGAGTAAAATTAGCAGATTTATACGATGAACTTGAAAAAAGATATGACTATAAAGTAGATGAAAGTGAAAAAAATGACTTAACTACAGAAGCAGAGAGACTAAGTTATCGTTATGCAATGGATGAGTTTAACTCAGAGTTTATCTTTGTTACAGATTATCCTAAAGAAAAACGTGCTTTCTATCATATGCGTAAAGATGGTATTCCTGAAGGTTATGATTTAATTTATCGTGGAGTTGAAATAACTACAGGAGCAGAACGTGAGCATAGATATGATGTTTTAGTTAAACAAGCCAAAGAAAAAGGTCTTGATAAAGATGTAGAGTTCTATCTAGAATTCTTCAAATATGGATGTCCTCCTCATGGTGGCTTTGGACTAGGAGTAGATAGACTTACTATGTTAGTATTAGGATTACCTAGTGTTAAAGAGTCAATGTTGATATTTAGAGGACCTAATAGATTAAATCCATAAGACGTGTAAATTTACATGTCTTTTTTCTTTTTTTATAGAATATTTTTTATTCTTCCCTTATACTCTAAGTAAGTAAGAAAGGAAGCTAAGCTTATGGAAAATGCAAGAAGAGTAGGGATGTTATTTATTGCTTTAATAACCCTCATAATAGTAGCATCCATCATATTTATAGTTAATATTAATCTAAAAGGAGAAAGTAGGGAAACATTTAATGAAGATAGTAGTAGTCTTTCTACTAAAGAAGTGACATCTTTATTAGAATTAGTTAATATTTATGACAGTTATATAATTACTTTTGATGGTACTAAAGATTTAAGTACTTTAACAGATAAAGAAAAGATTAACTTTATAGATAGATTACCTCTTAATGTAAAAAAAGACCTTGGTTTAGATTTTAATGCTGGTGTTAGTTTAGATAGAGTAAAAAGAGTCTTAAAAAAATATTTTGGACCTAAAACAACCTTTAATCCTGTCAATTCTACTTGCTTTTTAGATGATGGAGATTATCTAATCTATGATAGTAATACTAATATGTATAAAGCAGATAATGATTATCATGCTCATAGCGGCTATACTCCTTTATCTATAGAAAACTATTATGTAGAAGGAGAAAGAAGAGTAGAAGGAGATAAATTAATCTATTCTATAACCTTAAAGAAAGCTTTCGCTTATCCAAATACTTCATCTTATTTTGGTAGTTATACTGACTTAGTAAATAATAAAAACTTAGTAGTAGATTTATATGAAGAAGATAATGATTATGAAGATAGTGACATTAATAATTTAATAGAACCATATAAAGATGAATTAACTAGTTATACTTATATCTTTGAAACAAGAGACAGTATAGATAATAGTTACTTAATAGAACTTGCAAATCTTAATAGGGGGAGTGAATTTTAAAAGACCTTAACTCTTTTTAGTTAAAGTCTTTTCTTTTGTATAACCATCACTATAATCAATCGCTTCTTCATACTTTTCTATTGTCTTATCATAACTTTCATCAGTAATATTTTCTCTATATTCTAAAAAAGCTTCTTCATACTCTTTAACTGTTTGATAATGGGCACTAAACTGATTAATATTTTCTTTAATAAAATTATCTTTAGTTATATTAAGACCAGTTCTTAGACCATTAATTAAAGTAGTACCATTGTTAATAAGAGTATTATAAATAATTAAATTACCTACAACACTATTTCTATAAGTATTAAACTCTTCTTCTAAATAATCAATATTTCTATAAGAAGATTCTAAGAATTTGCCTTGTTCCTTTTCATTTAAATCTCTTTCAAGTGATACCCTTAATAGTTTAAAGAATGTACTATCATCTTTTAACACTTTTCTTTCCTTAATAAGTTCTAACATAAAATCCCCCATTTCTGATAGAACCTATTATATCACGTATTTAAAGTCAAAAAGTATTTACTAAAATAGTTTGTTGTGATACAATAAAGATGTATTAAATGAAAGAGATTTCATATAATATTAATGGGTTTTACCATTCCTATAAAAAATGGACGTATAAAGCGGTTTACCATTCCAGTAAAAAATGGTTTTATAAAGAGATGATAATTAGTCATCTCTTTTGTTAATTATATTTGCTAAAAATTTAATATATTGTTAAAATATAAATGCGATAAGGGTTCTTAGTTGAAAAATTAGGTGTTCATGAAAAAAATATATGGAAGGAGGAAAAATTGAATAGTGAACATCTCTCATGGTATGTGCTTTCTAAGAAATATGTTGAATATTTACGACAGTTTGATAGCCTTGTCCAAAATATAGACTATGGTGATAATGAGATTAAACCATATATAGGAATTGTGTTACAAATAAATAATTTTAACTATTATGTGCCTATTTCATCTGTAAAAGAAAAGCATTATAAAATGAAAGAAGGCAAAGATTTTGTCATAATAAAAGACCATTCTAAAATATTAGGAGTTTTAAATCTAAATAATATGATCCCAGTTTTATCAAGTGAGGCAAGTGCTTTGAAATATAATAATATAAATAATTACAGAAAGTTCAAAAATAAAAAAGAACGATATAAATACATTAGTTTATTAGATAAAGAGATGAAAATAATAAATGCTAGGAGAAACGATATATGTATAAAAGCAAGAAAGCTATATTTTGAGAAAATTAATAATCCTAATTCAAGACTTAGTGAACGTTGCTGTAATTTTAAATTGTTAGAAAAAAATATAAAATATTTAAAAACAAAAGATTCTACTTTGTAGGAATTGATTCTTATGATGTAAAAAATATTTACTAAACTAGTTTGTTATGATACAATAAAGATGTATTAAATGAAAGAGATTTCATATAATATAAAAGTAAGTAGTTTTACTTACATATATGAAAATGTTTCTCGCTCCCGGATGGTGCGAGTAATAAATTATTCCGGTCGACAATGTTTCTCGCTCCCGGATGGTGCGAGTAATAAATTATTCCGGGTGAAAATGTTTTGGAAAGTTCTATCATAAAGATAGAATTTTCTTTTTAAATTTTGAAAAAAGCATTGACGAACATATTTTTAATGTAGTACACTTAAGTTACAATTTATATATTCTGGGGGTGTACAAAAAATGAAAATAAAACCTGGTTATTTGTACCATATTAAAGATGAATTTTTTGGTATTGTTAATGATGAAAATCTTATGACTAATAAAGAAAGAGGACATAAAAGACCTACATATTTTGTTATTAAAGATAAGAAAATATTATGGTTTATTCCTCTAAGTAGCAAAGTTAATAAATATAAACGAATTATAAATAATAAGATTAAAAAATATGGACGATGTGATAGTATTTTGATACGAAAAGTATTAGGAGAAGATTCTGCAATTCTTATTCAAAATGCTTTTCCTACTTTAGATAAATATATAGACCATATACATTTACTTGAGAATGGGCGTCCTGCCAAGGTAATTGATTCATTACAAAATGAGATACTTAACAGTTTTAAATATTTATTAAAGTTAAAGTCAAAAGGTATAAACTTATTTTTTACTGATATTGATAAAATTAAAGAACAAATGTTAAAAGAACTTGATAATATGCAATTAGAAAATTCTAGTAGTTTATAGAACTTTCTTATCTTTTGTGCTAAAATAATTGGTAGATTGGTAAGGAGGGATATCATGAATAATCAAGATATTATTAATGAAGTAAGAAGACGTAATGATATTGTTGATGTTATTGGTGAAAAGATTCCTCTTGAAAAACGTGGTAAGAACTACTTTGGAGTTTGTCCTTTTCATGATGATACTAATCCTTCTATGAGTGTATCAAGAGAAAAACAAATCTATACTTGTTTCTCTTGTCATGCGACTGGCAATGTCTTTACTTTTTTAATGAACTATGAACATAAAGAGTTTAATCAAGTCTTAAGTGAATTAGCAAATCGTGTTGGTATTACTTTAAATGGCTTTAAAACTAAAAAAATATCTACTAAATATGATGAATGGTATAAGATATATGATCTTGCTAATAAATATTATCAAAATAATTTACTTACTAAAGAAGGAGAAGGGGCAAGGGAATATTTAAAGAATAGAAGTATTGATGATCTGACAGTTAAAGAATTTGAAATAGGTTATTCTTTAAGAAATAGAGATGATCTTACTAAATTACTTACAGCCAAGGGACACTCTATTGATTTACTTAATAAAGTAGGACTTAGTAATGAAGATCATGATATCTATAATTCTCGTCTAATGTTTCCTTTACACGATTTAAATGGTAAAGTAATAGGATTTAGTGGCCGTATTATAACTAGTGGTAAACAAAATAAATATCTTAATACTAAAGAGACAGAGCTTTTTAAAAAAGGTAAACTATTATACCATTATCATATTGCAAAAGAAGAAGCACGGGTTAAAAAGTCTGTTATAATAATGGAAGGCTTTATGGATATAATTCGTGCTAGTACTGTAGGGATTAAAAATACGGTCGCTACTATGGGGACGGCCTTAACACGTGATCATATTAAAGAGATTAAAAGACTTTCTAATAACATTATCCTTTGTTTTGATGGTGATGAAGCTGGAGTTAAAGCAACTATCGCCTCTGGGGAGTTATTTAAAAGTGAAGGGATAGAAGTTAAAGTAATCTCTTTACCAGGAGAAGATGATCCTGATACCTATATTCTAAAAAATGGAAGAGATGCTTTTGAAGCTTTAATAAATAACGCTATTTACTATAGTGATTTTAAGATTAAGAACTTATCTCGTAACCGTAATTTTGCAAGTAGTGAAGAGAAAGCTAATTATATTCATGAAGTGTTAGAAGAAGCATCTAAGATAAATGATTCTATTAGAACAGAAATTATACTAAAAGACCTTGCAAAAAAGTTTGAAATAGGGTATAATACCCTAGAAAAAAGTTTTAAGGAGTTAGTTACTAATAATGAGATAACAAAAGAAGTTATTACTACTCCAAAAACTATACAACCTAAGAATAAAGATAAGTATCAAAAAGCAAGCCTCAATATTATATATTATATGTTAAATAAGCAAGATATTATCGATATGGTAGAAGATGAACATTTAGTGTTTCCTACCGAAGCTTTAAGAGCATTAGAAAGTGAAATTGTTTATTTTTATCATAAGTATGGGTTTATTAATGAAGCAGACTTTTATACTTACTTAACACCTAAAGGAGAGTTACTTAATCTCTTAAATGAAGTATTGGAAATGGATTTAAAGACCGTTGTTACTAAAGAAGAATTATTTGATTACTTTAAAGTAATAAGAGAATATAACTTGAAAAGAACAATTGCTAATTTAGAAGAGAAAATTAAGAATGAAACAGATCCAGTAAGACAAGTAAAATACGCGGAAGAGATTAGAAAGCTAAGAATAGGGGAGAGTTAAAATGGTAGAAGAAATAAAAACAATGGAACAAAGAAAAGAGAAACTTATAAAATTAGGTAAAAAGCAAGGCTATATTACTTATGAACAACTTGCTAACGAACTTAAAGGACTTGAAGTAGATAGTGATAGTCTTGATGATTTATATAATGCTTTAGTTGCAGAAGGCATTGATGTTGTTTCAGAAGATGGAAGCGATGATGCTAGTGGAGAAGAGATTACTGAACATACTAAATCAGAAGACTTGACAATGTCTAAAGATATTAAAATAAATGATCCAGTTAGGATGTATTTAAAAGAAATAGGTAGAATCCCTCTTTTAACTAGTGATGAAGAGTTTGAATATGCTGAACGTGCAGTTGATGGGGATGAAGAAGCGAAAAGAATACTTGCAGAGTCTAATCTTCGTTTAGTTGTTTCTATCGCTAAACGTTATGTTGGTAGAGGTATGCTTTTCCTTGACTTAATTCAAGAAGGAAATATAGGTTTGATGAAAGCGGTAGAGAAGTTTGATCCTACTAAAGGATATAAATTCTCTACATATGCTACTTGGTGGATAAGACAAGCGATAACTAGAGCAATAGCAGATCAAGCGAGAACTATTAGGGTACCTGTTCATATGGTAGAAACAATTAACAAACTAGCAAGAATTCAAAGACAACTTACCCAGGAATTAAATAGAGAACCAACTGATGATGAGATTGCTGCTAAACTTGATATGCCAGTAGAAAAAGTTAGAGAAGTCTATAAAATTAGTCAAGATCCTGTTGCTCTTGAAACACCTATTGGGGAAGAAGATGATTCTCATTTAGGAGACTTTATTAAAGATGATAGAATGATAGGACCTGAAGAATATACTACTGAAGAAATGCTTAAAGAAGAACTTAGTAGTGTTCTTGCAACTTTAACAGAAAGAGAAGCGAAAGTACTAAGATTAAGATTTGGTCTTGATGATGGACAATGTAGAACTCTAGAAGAAGTAGGACAAATCTTTGGAGTTACAAGAGAGCGTATTAGACAAATAGAAGCGAAAGCTTTAAGAAAACTAAGACATCCATCTAGATCTCGTAAATTAAAGGATTTCTTAACAGATTAGATGAAAATAAATAACAGATTAAAAACTATAGGGGATTTAGTTCCTCTTTCTTCATATCCTCTAGATATTGGATGTGATCACGCTCTTTTGTCCATTTATTTAATAAAAGAAAGAGGGCTTAGTAAAGCAGTCGCTAGTGATAATAAAAGTGGTCCTTTAAAGAAAGCCTTGGAAAATGTTAAGTTCTATAAAGTATCTGATAAAGTAAAGTTAGTAAAAGCCGAAGGATTAGATTCTTATATTGAAGGAATAGATACAGTTACTATATCAGGTATGGGGGGACTTAATATCAATAAAATACTTGATGATAATAGAAGTTATTTAAAAAATATTAATACTTTAATATTATCTCCTAATAACTATTCTCTTGCTGTTAAAAGAAAACTAATAAAATTAGGATATCATATAGATAATGAAACATTAGTTAAAGAAAATAAGATAATTTATGAAATATTAGTCTTTAAGAAAGGAAGAAAATATTACTCATATAAAAAACTTTTTTTAGGACCTGTTTTAATGACTAAAAAAGATAGTCTTACTAAAGAGTATTATCAAAGTATATTAAATACCAAGCAAGCCCTTCTTAAAGCTTTACCTAAATCATTTAGAAATAAAATAATAGTAACTAAAAAAGAAATAAAATACCTATTGCAAACTTTAAAGGATTTAAATAAATAATTATTTTGTTTTTTTGTTAATGCCAATGACTGCTCCAATACTAGTCGTTAAAAGAATTATGATACTATAAATAAAGGTTCTTATATCAAAAGGACTCTTTATTATTAATTTTATTATGACCATGAAAAGGAGAAATATTGCTCCCAATTTTAAGCCTTCAACTATTCCGTATTTAGAAGAGTTTTTTCCTAATAATAAAGAATTAATAAAAAGAATAACTAGAATAATGACCATTTTCATAATATTATAAACATTATTACTTATAATATCAAAATAGTATAGAGCATTTAACATTAATCCTAATAATATTATACTAATAAGAATAAATAAAATAAATTTACCTAGTTTTTTTAAATATTGCATTTGCTTCACCTAATAAATATTATGTAAAAAATGAAATATTATGATAATATTGAATTTTTATATTTATTTGTTTTATAATATATATGATAAGGATGTGTGAGTAATGAATGATAATAGTGGTTTTACTTTAATAGAAATGCTTGCTATGATTATAATACTTGGAATATTGGTAACAATAGGATATATCAGTATAAGGTCAGTACTGGATAGAGGTCATGATAATTATTATAATTCCCAGGAGAATATGTTGCTTTTAGCAGGCAGGGAGTATTTTGCTGATTATCGAAGTAAACTTCCTAAAGAAATAGGTGAGACTTCTACAATACCTGCTAAAACGTTAATAAATGAATCATATATTGATTCCATAAAGGATGTTAATAAAGCTGATTGTGATTTTGAAAATAGTATAGTAACAGTTCAAAAGATAACGACAAGAGATTTTCAATATTATGTAACATTAATATGTGATAATTATAAAACAGATAATGATGATATAAAACCAGTTATAACTTTTACTCCTAGTAGTAAATTATCAGAAGATTATATTAATGTTATAATAAAAGTTACTGATAATGAAGAAGTAGCCTCATTTAGATATGTAATAACAAAAGATGGAGAAACTTACGATGATAGCAATTATAATACATATAATAATGAAATTGCAATAAAATTAACTGAAGTAGGAGATTATAAAATAATAGGATATGCTATTGATAATAAAGGTAATAGAACTACCATAAGTTCAGGTAACTATATAATAAATTAGAAAATAAGGATGTGATAAATGTGAAAAATATAATATTAACAGGTGATAGACCTACTGGTAACCTTCATTTAGGTCATTATGTTGGTTCTCTTAAAAATAGAGTAATGCTTCAAAATGAAGGTAATTATGATGAGATGTATGTTTTTATCGCTGATACACAGGCTTTGACAGATAATTTCAATAATCCTAAAAAGGTTAGAGATAATGTTATTGAAGTTGCTTTAGATTATTTATCTGTTGGTTTAGATCCTAGTAAAGTGACAATATTTATTCAAAGTATGGTTAGGGCGTTACCAGAACTTACTATGTATTATATGAATTTAGTTACATTAGCAAGATTAGAAAGAAACCCTACTGTAAAAACAGAAATAAAACAAAAAGATTTTGGAAATAGTATTCCTGTAGGATTTTTAAACTATCCAATAAGTCAAACTGCCGATATAACTGCTTTTGATGCTACTATTGTTCCAGTAGGAGATGATCAATTACCTATGATAGAACAGGCAAGAGAGATAGTTAGAAGTTTTAATAATATATATGGAGAAACCTTGGTAGAGCCTAAAGCAGTTATTCCAGATAATGAAGTATGTAGAAGGCTTCCTGGTACTGATGGTAAAGCTAAGATGAGTAAATCTATAGGTAATTGTATTTACTTAAAAGACGATAGTGATACAGTTAAAAAGAAAGTTATGAGTATGTATACAGATCCTAATCATTTGAAGGTGGAAGATCCTGGTAATACTGAAGATAATCCTGTCTTTATTTATTTAGAGGCCTTGTCAACTGATGATCATTTCAAGAAATATTTACCTGAATATAAGAATCTAGATGAATTAAAGGCTCATTATGAAAAAGGTGGATTAGGCGATGTAAAAGTAAAGAACTTTTTATATGAAGTTATTGAAGATATATTAATACCTATTAGAGAAAAAAGAAAATATTATGAAGATAATATAGATTTAGTTTATAAGATATTAAAAGAGGGAAGTATAAAAGCCAATAGCAAAGCAGAAGAGACATTAAAAAAAGTTAAAAAGGCAATGTTAATAGATTACTTTGATTGACATAAAAAAATATAAAAATTCTTTAATAATAACACAATCTGTGTTATTATTTTTATATAAGGATAAGGTGAGTCTATGAAATATAAGATAAAAGAGTTTATGAAAGCAGATATATCTAAGTTTTATATCTTAGGTGTAAGTATTATATGTCTATTACTATTAGGAGGTTTCTTTTCTTATGCTATATTTACGGTAAGTAAGGAAAAAAATAATGCTATTAGTATTGTAACAGGTAACTTAACTTATAAATTATCTGTAGATGGTAGTGAAGGAAATATTTTAACAGTCCCTAAAAATACAACTAAGGAATTTATAGTAACATTAAGTAATCCTAATAATAGAATGGCAAGATTTAATTTTTATTATATAGGAGATCTACAGGAAGGAGTAACAGTTGGATATGTTCCTGTTAAAGGTGTTAGTACTCCTCCAGATGAAAAAGGAATTAATTTAGAAACAAGTGGTTCTAGTGGTTCTAGTAGTATATATAGAATTCAAGTTAAGAATAGTTCCGATAGTGAAATAACAATTGCACTAGGAGCAGGAGTAGGTCTTGATTATAATGATTTGTCGTTACCTAGTAATGGACATTTATTTAACGAAATAGAGTTAGATGAAGGAGCTAAAAAAGTACTTGCCGATAATGAAATAGAAACAAGTTTAGATGATATGTTTAATTATGCAAGTAATGGTATGTACTTATCTGGGGCATCTGATGATGGACAACCTCAATATGAAACTGATGAAAGCCAAGTAACAAATGGCTTATATAGTATGGAAGATGAAGATGGTACAAGTTACTACTTTAGAGGAGCAGTAGATAATAATAATGTTCAATTTGGAGAATATACAGAGGATTATTATGTGTATAATTATGGTAGTAGATTTTTTCAGAGTTTAGCGTCTTGCCAAGAATATAATAGTAGTTGTAGTGAAAGTAATAGAGTGCTATTAGCATCCCAAGGTGATAAGATGTACTGGAAGATAGTGCGAGTAAATGGAGATGGAAGTTTAAGACTAATCTATAATGGTGTAAGTACTAATCCAACAAATGCTGATTTAGTATCATCTTCTGCAATAGGGCTAACTCCTTATAATTTAGAGGGTAATGATCCTAAATATACAGGATATACCTACGATAATGGAACAGATTCATTTATAAAGAAAGAAGTAGATACATGGTATAGTAATACCTTAGGAAGCAGTAGTTATGATAGTAAAGTAAGTAGTGGAAGATTCTGTAGTGATAGTAGTGGTTATAGAGAAGAAACGATGCTAGGAGTAAGTGTATTTGCAAGTTTTGATAGATTAAGTTCAGCTTATGGAAAGTTAATGGGATTAGAAATGCAAGAGAATGTAACACCGACTTTAAAATGTCCTACTACAAGTGAAAGTTATGGTGGTTCATATAGATTAAAAGCAGGTTTAATAACAGCAGATGAGTTAGTTTTAGCAGGAGAAAGTATGGGAGTAGTAGGTAATAGTTATTTGACATATAAAGGAAACTTTAATATTGATTATGGCTTTTATACTATGTCTCCATTATGGTTATTAGATGAGACTGGCTTTCTTTATAGTCAAAGCCGCGGATTATCAAGCTCTTCTATAATTGATGATTATGTTTCTCTATTAAGACCAGTTATCAATGTGACAACTGATAACGGGTTTACGTCTGGAGATGGAACTGCAACAAGTCCATATGTATTATCGTAGATTTTAAGTTATTGGAGAATTTTAAAAGAAACCATTGAT
>CAMLTY010000007.1 GCA_946486465.1 uncultured Mycoplasmatota bacterium | reverse complement strand
TTTCATATCTAGCACTTAAATTGTACCACATTTTTAATTTCCGAACAACTCTAATGTAAAAAAATGGAAAAGTAAAAAGTGAAAAGCTATTGTAATGAAGGAGTGGTATTTTGTGAAGAATAAAAGAAAGAATATAATAATAGTTATTGTACTACTAATATTAATAGCATTATTAATAGGGTTATCTTATGCTTGGTTAACTACTTCATTCCAAGGAAATAAAAATGTTAATATTTTAGTAGATACTATTGATTTAGAGCTAGATGAAAGTGCTAGTGAAGGTATAAAGTTAGTTAATGCTATACCTACTTATGATGATGATGGGAAAGCTAGTAGTCCTTATAAATTTACATTGAAAAATAAAAGTAAAATAGATTTATATTATTCACTATCACTTGTAGATGATGAAGATTTAATTAGTTCATGTCAAACAACAGATGGTAGTCCTTGTCAGTTATTAGATAGTAAAGATATAAGATATGAGGTAAAAGTAGGAGATAAAGCTTACACTGGAACGTTATCAGAATCTCCTGTAATATATCATGGAGTAATTAAAGCTAGTGAGAATATAGATTGTGAATTAAGAGTTTGGCTTAATATAAATGCTGGTAATGATGTTATGGGTAAAGTATTTTTAGATAAGTTGAAAGTATTTGCAACTCAACAAGTTGCAGAGGATACTTTTATTCAAGATAATGAAGAAGTAAATGAACCTGAAATGGATAGTAATATGATAGCCGTAAAACATGACGGTTATAACTGGGTAAAAACAGATAAAGATAATGGTTGGTACAATTATGGTAGAGGAATATGGGCAAATGCTGTTACTGTAAGTGCTGATACAAGAGATAGTTATTTAAATGCTCCAGTTGGAACAGTTGTAAATATGGATGATATTGAAACTATGTGGGTATGGATACCAAGATATTCTTATACAATTGCAGGAGATGGAACAAATTATTATGGTAAAAGAGGTGTATATTTGAATACGGAGCCAACTAAAGAATTACCAGGTGAAATAGATGTAAAATTTGTTGGACCTGAGGTAAATGAAAAAGGAACGGCAAGATACTTGAATACGGAAGAACCAAAGAATTGGTATACACCTGATGCTTTTACCTTTGGTGATCAAGAACTTTCTGGTATATGGGTAGGAAAGTTTGAGACAAGTAATACAGAACAGAGTAGTATAAATAATACAACTCTTGATCCAATTATAAAACCAAATGTAAGTAGTTGGAGAAATATAAATGTAAGTAATATTTATAATGTAGGGCTTAAAGTTAGTAGTGAAGGTAATAGGTATGGATTTAGTACAAGTATGAATTCACACACTATGAAAAACGATGAATGGGCGGCAGTTGCTTACTTATCACAAAGTGCTTACGGGAAATTAGGTAATGTAAATTTTTTAGGTGCTAATAAAGAAATATATCAAAATAAATCAGATAGTTATATAACAGGATGTAGTAGTGGAGCGCCAAGTACAAGTATTGGTGAAAATTATGGGTGTCTATATACATATGATGATAATACAAGAGATGAGAGTGGTGTATCAGGAAAAGGAGTAGGAGCAAGTACATCAGGAACAATCTACGGAATCTATGATATGTCAGGAGGATCTTGGGAATATGTAATGGGAAATTATAACGATATGATAGGAAGTAGTGGGTTTAGTAGTCCATTGACATTAGATACAAAATATTATAATAAGTACACAGGAAGTACAGTAAGTAATGCATGTAATGGAGGGGAATGTTTATCACACGCTTTATCAGAAACAACTGGATGGTATGGAGATTCTCAGTCAATGACAAATGATACAAACCCTTGGATATTGCATGGTGGTACCTTTTTTGTTAATGGCGCAGGTGTGTTCCAAAGTGTCGCTGGCACTGGTTCTAGCGTTGCCTATGGCAACTGCAACTCGTTCCGTCTTGTGATGAGTCCTAGCCTGTAATATTATCTATTTGAGATTTCAATGAGCTTTATAAGTATAATCTGGTATGAAAAATATACTGGATTATATTTTTATTAAATATTAGCACTCTTACTTGACAAGTGCTAATGTTTATTATATAATATGTATGTGTTAGAAAGGAGAGATGTATTATGTATCAAAATCCAAATGAAGAAAATGAGAATGTTTTAGAAAAATATGGTCGTAATATAAATGAAGCGGTTAAAGCAGGTAAGATTGATCCTGTTATTGGTCGTGATGAAGAGATCCGTAGTATAACAAGGGTACTTTCTCGTCGTACTAAGAATAACCCTGTTTTAATTGGTGAACCTGGTGTTGGTAAAACTGCTATTGTTGAAGGACTTGCTCTTCGTATAGAACGTGGAGATGTTCCTGCTAGTCTTAAAAATAAAACTATATGGGAACTTGATATGGCAAGTTTAGTTGCAGGTGCTAAATACCGTGGTGAGTTTGAAGAGAGACTTAAGAAAGTATTAAATGAAATTAAAAAATCCGAAGGTTCTATTATTATGTTTATTGATGAGATTCATATGATTGTAGGTACTGGTAATACAGAGGGAGCGATGGATACATCTAATATCTTAAAACCAATGCTTGCTCGTGGGGAGATTCATGTAATAGGTGCTACTACTTTAAATGAATATCGTAAGTATATTGAGAAAGATGGGGCTTTAGAGAGACGTTTTCAAAAGATTATTGTTAAAGAACCTAGTGTAGAAGATACTATTACAATATTACGTGGTCTTAAAGAAAAGTTTGAAATACATCATGGAGTTACTATTCATGATAAAGCTTTAGTGGCAGCGGCAACACTTTCTAATCGTTATATTACTGATAGATATTTACCTGATAAAGCGATAGATTTAGTAGATGAAGCATGTGCTACTATTCGTGTACAAATGGACTCTGTTCCTAATGCACTTGATTCTTTAACTCGTAAGATTATGAGACTTGAAATTGAAAGACAAGCGATTAAGAAAGAGAAAGACCAGTTATCTATGAAACGTAAAGATGAGATAGATAAAGAGTTAGGAGAGTTGAAAGCTAAAGAGAAGGAATATAAAGAGGCGTGGGAAGAAGAGAAAAGTCTTAATGATAAAATACAATCTAAGAAGAAAGAGATTGAGAAGGCTCGTTTTGAGTTAGAGCAAGCTGAAAATAAGTATGACTTAGAAAAGGCTGCTAAACTTCAACATGGTACTATTCCTAAGTTAGAGAAAGAACTTGAAGAGTTAAAAAATAAAGATAAAATGAAACTTTTAAGTGATAATGTTACAGAAGAAGATATCGCTGGTGTTATTTCTAAGATGACTAATATCCCTTTAAGTAAGTTAGTTAGTAGTGAGAAAGAGAAACTTCTTAATCTTGAGAATAGTATGAAAAAACGTGTTATGGGTCAAGATGAAGCCTTGCATTTAGTTAGTGAAGCGATAATTAAGTCACGTAGTGGTATTAAAGACCCTAATAGACCTATTGGTTCATTCATCTTTTTAGGACCTACTGGAGTTGGTAAAACAGAAGTAGCAAGAACTCTTGCTTATGAACTTTTTGATGATGAGAAACATATGGTTCGTATTGATATGAGTGAATATATGGAGAAGTTTAGTGTATCATGTTTAATTGGTTCTCCTCCAGGTTATGTTGGTTATGAAGAAGGGGGACAGTTAACTGAGGCAGTTAGACGTAATCCATATAGTATCGTTTTATTTGATGAGATAGAGAAAGCTCATCCTGAAGTATTAAATCTTTTACTTCAAATATTAGATGACGGTAGAATAACCGATTCTAATGGTAGAACAGTTGACTTTAAAAACACTATTATCATTATGACATCTAACCTTGGTAGTGAATATATATTAGATGGAGATACTAGTAAAGTAATGGATGAAGTAAGAAGTCACTTTAGACCTGAATTTATTAACCGTGTAGATGAGATTATTGTCTTTAAACCTCTTACTAAAGATGTAATCTATCAAATTCTTGATAAGATTATATCTGATATAGAGAACCGTCTATCTATGAATGATATTCATATTAAATTAACAGACAAAGCTAAAGATTATTTAGTTGAAGAAGGATATGATGTTAATTATGGGGCTAGACCTTTGAAACGTGAAGTTAGTAAAACTGTTGAGAGTTTACTTGCTCATGAACTTGTTAAAGGTACTATTAAGTATGGAGAAACTGTTACTTTTGATGTTAAAGATAATCAGTTAGTAATAAAAAAATAGGTGCTTAGGCATCTATTTTTTTTGTTATTACTACTAACTGTTTTGTTTTATCTTTTTTACTACAAGTAGTTAGTATTAATCTTTGTTTGTCAGTTTTATTTATTTCTATAGTTCCATCTTTAGGTTGTTCTTCTATGTTAGTTACTTTGTATACTAGTTTCTTATTATTATAGGTTAAATTAACAGTATCATTTAATTCTAGTTTATCTAAATCATTGAAGAAAGCGATATATCCAGGACCAGAATGAGCTGCTAAGACTATTAGATTCATATCATCATTTAATATAGTAACATTTTCTTCTACATTATTATGAGAACTGTTAATATTATAGATTTTTTTAGATAAGTTTAATTTATCTATTGTTAAAGTGCCAATTATTTCATCATTTGCATCTTTATTTACTGTACTAATATAACTAGTATTAGTATTTCTTTCTAAGTTTGCAGTACTAATACTTTTAATATCTTTTTCACTATTATATATTAATAGACAACTACCTAAGTATACTGTTAGTAGTAAGATACTAACTAAACTTTTTCTTAACAATTAAGTATGTAGGTAATATTAAACTAAATAAGTGGTAGTTGTTATCTTCAGTACTTGTATTTGGTACTTCTATAGAAATTGTTTCTTTAGGTACTTCTTCTTTATCTTTTTCTTTATAATCATTTATTGTGTAATAATAATCTTTATCTATATCATTAATAAATATTTCAAATGGTTCTATTTTAGTATAACCTTCGGTAGTGTTAGATTGTACTATTTTATAATGACCATAAGGAAGAGTAATCTCTGCAAGCCCATTTTGATCTGTGGTGATACTTTTAACTAGATTATTATCTTTGTCATAGATTTCAAAAGTAATATTAGGTTCTGTTTGCATTAGTAAACCATCTCCATATAACTTTTTAATAGTTACTTCTTTTTCAATAACTTTATTTTCAATAGTTAAATCTACTGTAGGATTATCACCTGTAAAGTTTATTTCATATACTTTATCATTAGGAAGATATCCTGTTCCTGTCTTAGTTTCTTTTAGATAATAAGTACCATAATCTAAATCAAAATCATTGCTTGATAAAGAGGCTTCCATATTTTCATCTAAAGATATATCTGTGATTTTTTCCATGTTCTTATTATATAGAGTAAAAACTGTATCTTTTAGAGATGCTTCACCAATACTATCTGTTGTTCCTGTATCTTTATCAACCTTTTTAATATTTAATTTTAATTCATTAAAACAATATCTTACTTTTGCTACTCTATTATTAGGATTTCCTATGGTTGCTAGATGTTGACTATTTGGATTATAGTAAAATAGAATAGAACTACTATAATTATGATATCTTGTAAATGTTTCTTCATAACAACCTGGGGTCTTTTTAGTAACTGTAACTAGGTTGTTATTTATATCAACATCATTATTTGGTCTTGCAAAAAATTTTACAATATCATTAGTATCTTTAAAAGTTAATGGTTTTCCTACTATTCCGTAAAATGTTTGATTATTAAAGCTTGGCATGATATAACTGCTATTTATAGTGCTATTAATAATATTAATTTCATCATCATAAGTTGTTATTTTATTTCCATTTAAGGTATCTGTGAAATAAAACTCATTATTAGGTTCCACTGCTTGCCATATCATTAATTGGGTAACTGCATACCATTTTAAATCGTTTGAATGTCCACTATATCCATAACCAAATCCTATAATATCTCTTAATCTTTCTAGTGTTTCATTATTAATGTCTGGTAAGGATGATACTGTTTCATAAGAGTTATTATTAGGATTAAACTTAGTGAAAGGTTGTAAACAGTATGCAAGTTTTCCATCACTTGTTCTTCGATATACTCTTGCTTTTTGATAATATTTAGTTTTGGTAGTTTTATCATATCTAACCATATAGATATTATCAATATATTCTGCTTCATAGAAAGAATCCGTACTTGCATTTACAATAGTTGTAGAACTTATTAAATAAATAAAACTTAGAGTTAAGAATAATAATATTTTTTTCATAAATTTTCCTCCTTTTTTCTTAACGAGACTTACTCTAGCATGGACTAAAAAAAGATGCAAACTATGAATTTTGTAAATTCGAGGTGTTTTTTGAGCCAATTTTGTAAATTCGCTAGGGGAATTTACAAAATTCAGAATAAAAATTTCTTGAATTTTAAAAATTCATATAAATTTTATTTTTTTTCATTTATAATATTTTTAGGAGGTTAAGATATGGGAAAGTTAATAGTAATTGAAGGAGTTAGTGATGGAGTTGGTAAGACTACACAAATTAAAGAATTATATAACAAATTAATTAATTCAGGAAAAGAGGTAATCTATCATCATTTTCCTAGTTATGGTAGTGTAGGGGCTAGTTTAGTAGAAGAATACTTAAAAGGTAATTTAGGTAAAAAAGAAGATATTGGACCTTATGCAATTAGTAGTTTTTATGCATTAGATAGATTTTATGCTTATCACATGGAATTAAAAGATGCTTTAAATAGTGGTAAGATAGTCTTGTTAGATAGATATACAACATCTAATTTAATCTATCAAGGGTCGCTATTTGAACGAGAAAAAAGAGATGAGTTCTTAAACTATATAACAGACTATGAATATAATAGACTCGGTCTTAAGAAACCTGATTTAGTTATCTTTTTAAAACTAGATAAAAACTTTGCTAATACTCTTAGAAAAAATAGAGATACTGAAGGAGTAGAAGGAGATATTAATGAGAAAGATAATGCCTTTTTAGATAAAGTCTATGATAATAGTTTATATGTGGCAGATAAGTATAACTTTAAAATAATAGAGTGTAGTAAAGATGGGGTGTTACGTAGTATTGATGATATAAGTAGAGAGGTTTATAATGTAGTTAGAAAAGAACTTGAGTTATAGAATTTTTTTTCTTATAATATAGAGAAAAGGAGATGCAATATGCAAATTATAAACAAACTAATTAAAGATTTAAAAAAAGAGAGAATTATATATAAATTAGATGGTGATGATAGGGAATATTCTATTAATTTATTAAACTATCTTTTTAATATTCGTAAAATATATTCTAAGAGTGGTAGATTACGAGATAATGTTTCTCATATTTGGTTTAAAGATTTTTACTTATCTGGTGCTTTAGATGTTAATAATTGTTCTAAGGTAATAGTGTCTAGTAGTGATGATAATATTGAAAGTTTTAGTATATATGGTAATGAAGGTGTTGATATAGTACTTAATCTTTGTGATAAGCTTGGAAAAGAGAGTGCTCATGTTGTTATTGAAGACTCTCAGTATCTTCTTTATGGTCATGGTTTTTGTGACTTGGAAGTGAGAGATGCTAAAAAGATAGAAATATCTGGTGATAAATGTAATTTGAGAGATGTTGTTATTAGTAGTGATTCCTTAGAGGTGTATAGTAAAAATGTTAATATAAGAAGACTGAACTATATGGGGGATAAAGTTAACTTTAATGATTCTAATGGTAATATAAAAACAGTATCACTTAATGGTGTTTCTGAATTTAAAATAAATAATTGTAGTTTTGAAAGCAAAGATGCTAGTTTTGATATTGCTCTAACTCCTGTTATTAAAGATTCTTTTTGGATGTTTTCTAATCCTATAACTTATAATAAAGTTATTATTGGTAATGAAGATGAGGGATTTATTTTAGAAGATGATACATTTAATAAAGATAAATGTATAGATCTGGGAAGAGCATATGTTAGTTATGCTTTATCTAAATTATTAGAAAAGATTCAGTGTATAAATGAGTATAAGAAAGATGAATTTAATAATATGCTTAATCAGGATATAGACGAAGTTAAGAAATATTTGGATAATTTAGAATCACAAAGTAATGATTTTAAAATTGGCTTAGATGAGGTCAAGGTGAAGAGTTATTCTATTTATAAAAATAATTAGTCTTTTATGACTAGTTTTTTCTTTAGATTTAGCATATAATAAGAGTAGTTTTGGAGGTGGTATAATGACTGATTTAGAGATTGCTCATAATACTAAATTAGAAGATATCAAGACAATTGCTAGTAAGCTTAATCTTTCTTTAGATGATATAGAGATGTATGGTAAGAGTAAAGCTAAGATAGTTAAAGATAAGGGAGAAACAAGTGGTAAAGTTATCTTGGTAACGGCAATTAATCCTACTCCTTATGGAGAAGGTAAGACTACTGTTAGTATTGGTCTTGCCGATGCCTTTAATAAGCTTAATAAGTCTATTTGTCTTGCTTTAAGAGAACCTTCGCTTGGCCCTGTTTTTGGTATTAAAGGGGGGGCGACTGGAGGAGGTTATAGTCAAGTTGTACCAATGGAAGATATTAATTTACATTTTACAGGAGACTTTCATGCGATAACTTCTGCTAATAACTTAATTAGTGCAGCGATTTATAATCATATTGAACAAGGGAATAGTTTAGATATTAAAACAGTAACTTTTAATCGTTGTCTAGATGTTAATGATAGGAGTTTAAGAGATGTTAAATTAGAGTGTAAGAGCGGTGAATATTTAGATCACTTTAATATAACAGCAGCGAGTGAAGTTATGGCATTATTTTGCCTTGCTACTGATATATATGATTTAAGAAATAGATTATCTAGGATAATAGTAGGTTTTAATAGTAAAGATGAGGCTATTTATGTTCATGATTTAAAACTTGAAGGGGCTTTGACTGTTCTTTTGAAAGATGCTTTTAAGCCTAACTTGGTACAGACTTTAGAAGGGACACCTGCTATTATTCATGGAGGACCTTTTGCAAATATTGCTCATGGTTGTAGTAGTATTACTTCTATAAAACTTGCTAGGAGTCTATCTGATTATGTTATTACAGAAGCTGGTTTTGGTAGTGATTTAGGGGCTGAGAAATTTCTTGATATAGTTTGCCCTACCGCTGGTATTACTCCTTCTACTATTGTTTTAGTGGTTACAGTTCGTGCCTTAAAATATAATGGTGATGGAACGCTTGCGTCTGGTATATGTAATATAGATGCTCATCTTAATCATTTAAAGAATTATAATGTACCTATTGTTGTTTGTCTTAATAAATTTACTGATGATAGTTTAGAAGATATTAATTATATAAAAGACTATGTTAAAAGTCGTGGTTATATTTGTGAAGTATGCAAAGCTTATAGTAAAGGTGGAGAAGGAGCGATTGATCTTGCTAAGGCAGTTATAAAGTCTTGTGGGGAGGTAAATAACTTTAAGTTACTTGTTGATAAAAGTGATAGTATAAAGAATAAAATAAATAAACTTAATAAGCTTGTTTATAACTCTAATTATGTAGAATATAGTGAGGTAGCAGAAGAAAAGTTAAAACTTATAGATAAATTAGGCTTATCTTATCTTCCAATTTGTGTTGCGAAAACACAATATTCGATAAGTGATGATCCTAAACTGTTGGGATATCCTAAAGATAGTGCCCTTCATGTAAGAGATTTAATTATAAATAATGGAGCAGGTTTTATTACGGTGCTATCTGGTAAAATTTATACAATGCCAGGACTTCCTAAGAAGCCTAATTATGAAAATATAGATTTAGTAGATGGAAAGATAATGGGGGTGTTTTGATGGATAATATGAGTATAGAGGAGAAGATTAAAGTGCTAGAACAATTATATGTTAAAGAAAAAGATGAGGAAAAGAAATTATTAATTTTATATCAAATAAAAAAATATAAGGAGTTATTAGATGTTAAATCAGAATTACAAAGAGAGTTTAATTAATAGCATAAATGTTTTTTGTAAAAACATTAATTGTTCAAGCTGTGGAGGTTCTTATAATTTTCAAACATTTACTTGTGAATATTGTGGTAGTTTTAATGAAGAGTTAAAGAGAAGTTATGATAGTATCGTATCTATAATATCTTCTTTAAATGAAAATGATATTGATGAAGAACTTTCATTATACTTATTAGATCTTTCTATGAATACAAAAGTTTTTGGTGAATTATTGAATAGGTTAAATTTTACTGCTAAAGTAGATGAGGTACTACAAAGATTATCTGCTTCTCCTTCTTATAATGAAGAAGATGTTAAGCTTATAGAGATTATTTTTAATAGAGATTCTTTTTCTTATATTGATACAGAACTTAGAAATAAAATTATTAAAGACGTTTTATTAAAGAAAAATACTCTTAGTAAAGAGTTAATAGAGAAAGTTCTTTCTCATTTGGTTTTAGACAGTGCTAATGTTTTGAATATGAAAATCAATTTTTTTGTTGCAAATCTTGGAGATAAAACAGGTGGAGATTTTGCATTAGATAAAGTTAGACTTAATAAAACTTGTTTTGATGCTTTTTATAATAATGGTTCTTCCTTTAGTCTTTATATCTTATTTCATGAACTCTATCATGTTTTTAAATTGCATTGTAATGCTAATGGAATAATTAATAATTATATTGATATTATGTCTATAAAAGAAACAATTCTTGTTAATTTTTATAATCATTCTTTGTATACTGGTTCTAACTATAATAAAAATTTAGAAGAGATATTAGCTAATGTGTATTCTTATAATAATACTAAAAAGTATTTAAGTTTTTTAGGCTTTGAAGTTGATGAATCATATGCACAGCTTTGTTCAGGAATTGTAAATAATGATTTGGAGAGTTTAAGTGATCCATTGAGAAAAATAGATGACAAATTTGTTAATATTAATGATTTATTTGCTGAATTTATTTATGATAGGCCTGATTTGTTTGAACTTTATCCTGGGTTAAGATATGAATTTAAGGTAGAGGAAGGTCATGTTGTGTACAAAGGTAAGATGGAACTTGTTGATGAGTTGATTTTCCAAAACGATAATGCGAAGTTGGATGAGCTTTATTTAACTTTGATTAAGAATGCTAATGATAGAGAGAATACTAAATATATGGGGGATACTAAAGCAAGTTAGAAGTATTAAAAGGAGTGATATTTTGTGCTAAAGATATATAATACTGATATTACTAGTGGAGAGTTTAGTAGAATAGATAAATATGAAGTAGGAAGCTGGGTTAATTTAGTTAATCCTACAGAGGTAGAGATAGATGAAGTAGTTAATGCTCTTGGTATTAAGAAAAACTTTATTATGAGTATAATAGATGATGATGAGAAACCTCGTATTGATGAGGAAGATGGAGTTAAGATGCTTCTTTTAGATGTTCCTGTTTATGAGACTAAGAATAATGTTAAGACTATTACAACTTTACCTATAGGTATTTTAGTTGTTAGAAATGATTATATTGTGACAGTTTGTTTACAGAAGTATAGTATTATTGATGAGTTTACTAAGGGAAAGATTAAAGAGTTTTATACTTATAAGAAAAGTAGATTTATTATTCAGATGATTTATAAACTTGCTTTATTATATTTAAAGATGTTAAGAGAAATAGATAGTAAAATAGAAGTAGCAGAGTCTAATATACTTAATGCTACTAAGAACCAAGAACTTTTAAATTTACTTTCTATTGAAAATAGTTTAACTTATATAATTACAGCTTTAAAGAGTAATGGAGTTGTTCTTGATAAAATATTAAAAGGTAATGTAATAGAACTTTATGAAGAGGATGAAGACTTATTAGAAGATGCAATTATTGAAAATAATCAAGCGATAGAAATGGCTGATTTATATAGAGGTATTTTATCTAGTACTACAGATACAGTTGCTACTATTATATCTAATAATCTTAATACTATTATGAAGTTCTTAGCAGGTATTACGATTGTATTTTCTATACCTACAATGGTAGCATCTTTTATGGGTATGAATGTTACATTTGGTAAGTTTGCTGATAATCCTTATGCTTTTGTTTTGTTACTTTTATTATCACTTCTCTTATCTTTGATAGTTGCTCTTATCTTAAAAAAGAAAAATATGTTATAAAAAACTTCCCTTGGTGGAAGTTTTAATTAACTTGAGTATTAGTTTGTTCTTCTGTTGTAGTAGTTGTCGGTGGTGTTTGGGTTGGTTCTTCTTGAGGAGTATCTCCTATATTAGTTGATAATGTAGGTTGTGTTTCTGTTACTACTATAGTACCGGTATAAATGCTATTATTATAAGTAATTGTGTACTGATAATTACCTGCAGTATTGACATTAACTTTACTAAGGTCAATTAACATAGTGGCTTTTATATCATCAGTAAGGGGTTCTATTACATAGTTACTAACATCAGTTGGTAGAGCAGTACCTACATTTATGTTTACAGTTTTTAAAGTTATGCTTTGTAAAGTATTATTTGTTACTTCTTTTTCTTTTACAATAATAATACCTTGATATGTCTTCTTTTTATAAGTAACTGTGTAATTATATGTTCCTGGTTCAGTAACGTTAACTTCACTTGTATCTAGTTTTAAGTTTGCTAGAACTTCATCTGAGACAGCACTATCTAAGTAGTCAATTATTTTGACACTTAGAGGAGTGTTAACTTCAATTGTTAAATTTTTTAATTTTATGTCAATATCACTTTCTTTACTTACTTGTTTTTGTTCAACTACTACTAATACTTTTTCTTCTACATTATTTGCCTGTAAAGAACTATACATTACTCCTGAGGCAATACAAAGAACTCCAAGTAAGGAAAGGGCAGTTACAGTTATAATTCTAACATGTTTATCCATACATATCATCCTTTACTCTTATAAACATTATAATCGAAGTAGTGTCTATTTACAAGTAAAAAAGTGATTACTTTACATATAATCACTTTTGATGGTTACTTTTGTAGCCTTGATACCAATCACTTGCACTATCTATGATGCTATCTTTAATACTATCTTTGATATTTTTAATTTTATTGTAATTATCTGTTCCAATTAATTTTTCGATAATATCTAAAAGATTAGAATAAGCTTCTGCAGTAGAATCTTTAATATTTCCAAGATCTTCTTTCCAATTAGGATTAATTTTATTTATTTTATTTTCAACTTCTTTAAGTTCATCAATACATTTTTGTTGGGCTTCAGGATTTAAATCAGCAAATTTAGTATCTTTATACTCCTTGTCATAAAATATAAAGTCTATGGCATCTATAAAATAATCTCCCCAAACTTCATCTGCTTTTTCAAAGTTTTCTGTATAGATTAAATTATTAATTTCTTCATTTTTATCTTCAAAGTATTTTACTATTTCGCTATCTTCAGTTGTTTCTTCAGTATTGTTATTTTCAATTTCTGTTGTAATTTCATTAGTTGGTTCAGCATTATTTTCTTTACTAGAACAACCTGTTGTTACTAGGACAAAAGAAAGTGCTCCCATTGCTATCAATTTTTTTAAATATTTTTTAATATCTATATTCATTATTATCACCTAACTTTGTTCATAAATTGTTTTAACTTTACATTTCCCTCTTAAGAAAGGATTATATAGTTTTCTATCAAAGTCTTTATAATGACCAACTGGATTTAAATATTTATCATTCTTATTGTAGTCTTCACTTATTTTGTATTCTTTATATCCTAATATTTCATTAACTTTTTTATTTCTGTATTTCTTTTTATATTTTCTTACAAGAAACCCATCTTTTCTATAGTAATTAGTTACTTCTTTATAGTTATTTACTTTTAAATCTTGTCTAGATATTTTTTCTGTGCTTTTACTTTTTATGTAATTGTCATGATTAGAAATAAGTCTTGTTACTATTTCTTTATTATTATGGAAACCATGGAATTCATCATTAGTATTAATCTCATAAAGGCTTGTTTCTTTGTCTTCATAGATATTTGTTTCAGTTCTTTTATAAGTTGTATAGTAATCATTATTAAGCTGTTTATAGCTAACTTCTTCTCTATAATCTTTTCCTTTTAAAGTAGAATTAATATTATCTTTTTCTATTGATATATATAATATATGAGTTTCTTTATTACTTGTTAGTTCTAAAACAATAGCATCTTTATCTATTAACTTTACATTTCCATATATTAAAAATACTTTTAGATGTCTTAAGAAGTAGTCCTTAATTTTTTCATCTTTAGGAATATTTTGTAAATATTTAATAATACCTTCTAGTTCATCTAATTCTTTAGGTTTTAGCTTTTTTCTCTTTTTCCTTTTAATAGTATCAATACTAAGATTAAATTTTTTTATATACTCTTCATTTAAATCTTGCTCAATTAATACTTCCCTTCTTGACATTAATAAATTGTAATTGTTATTCATTTTTCATTTTCTCCTTTACCATATCTCCTTGATAGAGATCTCTAGTACTCATTATTTTATCAATTTCATTTAAAATTGTAAACTTTTTAGTAAGCCAAGTTGGCTCTATTATATCATCTTGCTTTGGATCTTCTGTTAAGCGATGTATTACAATTTTAGGATTAAGATACTCTAGTTGCTTCACTACTATATTAACATATTCTTCTTTGGTTAGAATATGAAATTTATGTTTTTGATAATATTTTTCTAAAGGTGTGTCTTTTAATACTCCTAGCATATGTATTTTTATACCATCGATATTTAAGTCATTTAAATGTTTAACTGTATCAATCATCATATCTTCTGTTTCATAGGGGAGGCCATTAATGATATGAACAACGACATTAATATTTCGCATCTTTAATTTTTTGACCATCTTATTAAAGTTATCAAGACTAGAGCATCTATTAATTAGTTTACTTGTCTTTTCATGGATAGTTTGTAATCCTAATTCTACGATTAGATAAGTTCTTTTACTAATATCTTCTAGGTAGTCTAAACATTCATCAGTGATAGAATCACTTCTAGTAGCGATAGATAGACCAATACAATCATCTCTATTTATGAAAGGTTCAAAGCACTCTTTAAGTCTTTCTATAGGTGCATAAGTATTGGTATTCGCTTGAAAGTAAGCGATGAACTTGGCATTAGGCCATTTCCTTTGCATCATTTCTTTTCCTTTTTCAAACTGAGTTATTAAATCTTCTTTAGGGTTTCCTGCATATTCACCACTACCTAATTTAGAACAATAGATACAACCACCAATCCCGACTTTTCCATCGATATTAGGGCAAGTAAAGTTAGCATTTAAACTTACTTTACAGACTTTAGAATTAAACTTTTCTTTATAATAATAAGTTAAGGTGTGGTATCTTTTATTATCACTTGTATATTTAAATTTATTTTCCATATTCTACTCCTAATATTTGTAAGTACTTGGCTAGTTTATATTCTTTAGAAAAGACTTTACTTAGTTTTTTAGGGTTCTTACCATTTTCTAAATGACTTAAGAAAAATAATATTAAAGTTTTAGAGTTAATCTTTTTAGTTAGAGATTTTATATTTCTTATAGTCTTTTTATCTAAAGTTTCTTCTATTTCTATTTTCTTTCTTAGTTCTCTTATAAAGCTCTTAAAACTGTAAATTTTACTTTCATCTAATTTAAATGTTTTTCCAAGTTGTTCTATTGATGATAAGAATTGTTTCTCAGTAGTATCTAATAAAATATCTTTATTATTAATATAATACTTATTAATAGTATTCTTTCTAAAAGTAAATTTATTACCATCTAGTTTCTTAAAAGCTTTTAGAGTGTCATTGTAACCTAATTTGGCATTTATTTTAGCTGCTTCTTCATTAAAGTTTAAGAAGAAAGAGATGTTATTTCTGGGTTTTATGATAATACTATCTATTTGTTTATTAACTTTTTTCTTAAAGCCTGGGGCTTTTAAATCAACAATTATTAGGGATTCTGCACCTAGTTCGATAGCAAGTTCTATAGGTAAGTTATCATAATAACCACCATCTATATATTTATCTCCATCTATTTCTTTCATTTTAAAAGCAGGAAAACAAGTAGCGGAAGCCATGAGATAGTCAATTAACTTATCTTCAGGGATAGTATCTTTAGTTAAGATTAAAGGCTTTCTAGTAGTAAAATTATAAGTAATTAGTCCAAAATCAATTTTACTATTATAAAATTTTCTCTTATTAACAGACTCTTCTAGAATTGTTTCTATTCTTTTAATATCCATACCACCATTTTTGATAAAATTACTGCCAAATAGTTTAAGAATATCTATTTCTTTATTGGATTTAGGTAGTTTATTAAAAAGATACTCTAGATTTATTCTTTTCCATATTCTTTTCGCTTTAAAATAAGAGTTTTCACACATGAAGACACCATTTAAAGCGCCAATAGATGTGCCTGTTACAATATCATATTTAATATGTAGTTCTCTTAAGGCCTTCCAGACACCTAATTGGTAACTTCCTTTAGCACCTCCACCAGATAAGACAACTGCTGTTTTCAAATACATCACGCCTTTCAAGAGCTTATTATAACATAGTTTAAAAGATTTAAAAACTATGTTATACTTTTATTAGAAGGTAGTGTGGTTTAATGACAAAGAAAAGAAAATTGAAATTAAAAAGTAGTGCAAGAAAACCTTTAGTAATAATTAGTGCGGTTGTTGTAGTTATAATTATTATTTTAGCATTTTATTTTAATAGAATAGGAGAACTTAAAAATTTAGGATATAGTGAAGAGGCAGCGAAGAGTATTATCTTTAAGTTTAAGTATTCTTATATTATGGATATAGGAGAGAATAAGACTTTGAATGCGGCTTTTGAAAGTGATGTTTATATAGAAGATAATCTTGATAATTATGCTAAGGTTGATTATGAAAATCAGAAACATTTAATTAGAAATATTAATAAATTATTAGATAAAGGTTATAGTGTTAATGAAGTTAATTTAATTATTTCTAAAGGTGATGATAAATCGGTTAGTGAATTTACGAAAAGAGATAAAGTTAAGTATATAGAAGAGTTTTTATCTATTGATTTTGCAAAACTTGAGAATTTAGATAGATATGTAGAGTATCAAGATAAAGAAAATGATGATGCCGAGACTACTGTTTTATATGTTAATATGGATTTTGATAAAGAAGATTATGTAGACCCTTTAGTTATAGATGATTTTGATGATTATGTACTTGTTAATAAGCATAGACAGTTAAGTAGTGAGTATGTTCCAGATGATTTGGTTAAGATAAAAGATGAATATGTTAAGACAGATGAAGATGTAGAAATAGAGAGAAATGTAGCGAAGGCTTTTTATGATATGGCAGAAGCGGCAAGTAAAGATGGAATGGAATTAATGGTTAGTTCGGGGTATAGAAGTTATAAAGACCAAGAAGAGATTACTAATACATATTTAGAGCTTTATGGACAAAATTATGTTGATAATTATGTAGCGAAACCTGGTTTTTCTGAACATCAAACAGCGATGAGTTTAGATATTGCTAGTAAATCTGTTAATACTTTTGTGGAAAGTGATGAATATACTTGGATGATGGATAATGCTTATAAGTATGGATTTATATTAAGATATCCTAGAAGTAAAGAAGATATTACAGGTTATAAATGCGAGGCTTGGCATTATAGATATGTTGGTAAAAAAATTGCTAAATATATAAAAGAAAATAATATTACTTATGATGAGTATTATGTTATGTTTTTAGATGATTAGTAATTGTTAACTAATGAAAAATATGTTAATATATAGATAATAAGAATTGAGAGAAGGTAAAAAAAATATGAGAAAACTATGTTTACAATATGTTACCTGGGGGGGCAGTTTTTATCCTTAAGCATAAAAGGTAAATTTAATAGTAATTTAGTTACTTTCTTTCATAGTGTAAGAAGAATAGAATAGAGAATTATTCTATTCTTTTTTGTGTGTAATAATGGAAGGAGTAAGAGATTTATGGAGAAGAATAATAAGAAAGCGACAGTAATAATCATAAGTATATTTATAGTATTAATACTTGCGATACTAATAAGTTATGCTTATTTTACTACAGAGTTAAATGGAGCAGACCAGATAGTAAAAGTAGGAGAATTAGAACTAGTACTAGATGAGACAAGTGAAGGGATAAGTTTAGATAATGCAGTAGGTATAAGTGATAGTGAAGGATTATCTTTAGAAGGTTCAACTTTTAAACTAATAAATAATGGTAGTAAAGCGGTAGATTATACAATTTATTTAGATGATAATACTATAAGTGGCACTGATACTAGAATAGATGATAAGTATTTAAAGTATAATCTAGTTAAGAATGGTAGTGATAGTGGAGCTTATTTACTTACCAGTATAGGAAGTAACCCTAATAGAATATTAGATTCTGGAACCATAGAAGGAAAAAGCACAAATGAATATAGTTTAAATCTATGGATAACAGATGAAGTAGATGGAAATTACTCTGGACAAGTATTTAGTGGAAAGTTAAGAGTAGAAGTTTCACAAGATAAACCTGAAGGAATTGATGTTTTGATAGATAAAGCGAATGATCCTAGTAATAATGATTATAATAGTAGTAGTATAGAAGAACAGAAGGAAATGTATGTGTTTAATCATAGTGAGACTTATCAAACAGAAGCTTTAACTGATTATCGTTATATAGGAAACAATCCTAATAACTATGTTATATTTAACGATGAAGTATGGAGAATAATTGGTGTATTTCCTGTAGTTAATGCTAAAGGAGAGACGGAAAATAGAATAAAGATAGTAAGAAATGAATCTATAGGAAGATATTCTTGGGATAATAAGGATATAAGTACGGGAGCAGAACGAGTTGGTGGTAAAAATGATTGGACTGATGCAAGACTTATGAAATTGTTAAATGGTGGATATGAAAATGAAGAGGTTGGAGGAAGCTTATACTATAATAGAGGTAGTGGAATGTGTTATAGTGGCTATGATAATGCCACTGTTAGTTGTGATTTTAGTGAAAGTGGTTTAAGTGATGAAGCGAAGAGTATGATTAGTAAAGCAGTTTGGTATTTAGGTAGTAAAGATAGTAGTACTGCTAGTAATACTGGAGAAGATGATTATATTCAAGAGCGAAGTAATCAAGTTACTTCTAATAGACCTTTATCATGGCTAGGAGAAGTAGGTTTAATTTATATAAGTGATTATTCTTATACTTTTGCAAATGGTGTTGGTGATACTTGTTATAATACAGTAATGAGTTGTAATACAACAGAAGCACCTAATAGTTGGTTATATAAGAAAAATGTAGTATGGTTAACAATAGTAAGTAGATTATATACTTTCATTGATATATATTATGTTAATAGTGATAATGTTTTTGCTGGTGGAGCACGATCTAGTAGATATGTTTATCCAACACTTTATTTAAACAGTAATATAAAAATAACAAGTGGTGATGGTAGTAGTGAAAATCCATATAGATTGTCTATTTAAATCTTTTTAATGTTCTTACTTTTCATTCTTTTATATTTATGTTAAAATTAAAGAGAATAAAAGGACGGGTGATATTATGTATCCACTAGGCAAACAATTTGAAATAGATGTTAGTAAAGCAAAGAGTGATGATAAATGTATATATAAAGGTAAACATTATCGTATTACTATATTAAGTGAGAGACTTGTTAGACTTGAATATAGTCCTAGTGGTGCTTTTGTAGATGCTCCAAGTCAGTTCGCTTTAAATCGTTCTTTTACTTTCCCAGAATATCAGACTAAACAAGACGCAAAGTTTTTAGAGATTACTACTAAGTATTTTAAATTAACTTATGTAAAAGAAGCTCCTTTTACTGGTACTAAAGTTGATCCTATGAAGAATTTAAAAATTACTTTATTTATGGGTGGTAAAGAAAATGATAGAGATTGGTATTATGGTCATCCTGAAGTTCGTAATCTTGGTGGTAATATGATTAGTGAAGATGTTAATACTCCTAAAGCTTTGAAAAGAGGCCTTTACTCTTTAGAAGGTTTTGCTAGTATTGATGATAGTAATAGTCTTTTATTTAATTCAGATGGGACTCTTGAAAATCGTGAGAAGGGTAGTTTTGATATATATGTATTTATGTATAAAGATGATTTTGAACTTGCTATGAAAGATTATTTTCATCTTACTGGTAATCCTGAACTTATACCTCGTTATGCTTTAGGTAATTGGTGGAGTCGTAATACTACTTATAATGAAGAATCAGTTAAAGAGTTAGTAGGAAACTTTGAAAGACGTAATGTTCCTTTAGCAGTACTTCTTTTAGATAAAGATTGGCATTATAGGAATATTGGTAATGCTAAAGATTTACATACTGGTTTTACTTTTAATAAAGAGTTATTTCCAAATCCTAATGAAATTTCTAAGTTTTTACATGGCCATAATATAAGGTTAGGCCTTGAAATTGATCCTACCGAGGGAATTTATCCTCATGAAACATATTATGCTCAAGCCTGTTCTTATTTAGGTATTAATGGTAATAAGATAATTGTTTTTGATCCATTGAACCCTAAGTTACTTGATGTTTACTTTAAACTTTTTTTACATCCTTTAGAATCTTTAGGTGTTGACTTTTTTTGGCATGATTATAAGGGAGATAATAATCCTTTAAAATTGCTTGCCTATAATCATTTTAATTATAAAGATATAGGTAGGAATCCTGCTAAAAGAAATATTATGTTAAGCCGTAATGGTATTTATGCTCCTCATCGGTATCCTATTCTTTATGCTGGAGAGACTGAGGTATCTTGGGAAGGCTTAAAAGAGATATCTTCTAGTATGATGGCTGCTGCTAACATAGGAGTATCATTTTGGTCTCATGATGTGGGGGGTAATCATGGTGGTATAGAAGAGAGTGAACTTTATATTAGATATGTAGAACTTGGTACTTTTAGTCCTATTCTTAGATTCCATGCAGCACGTGGTAATTATTATAAAAGAGAACCTTGGAGATGGGATATTAAGACTGAGACTATCGCTAATGATTACTTGCGTTTAAGACATAGATTGATTCCTTATTTGTATACAGAAAGTTATAGATATTATAAAGAAGCGAAGATGTTGATAGAGCCATTTTATTATAAATATAAATGGGTAATAGATGATAATAATTATAAATATCAATACTTTTTAGGGAGTGAATTTCTTGTATGTCCTATCTTAACTAGAAAAGATACAGTAATGAATAGGACAATACATCGCTTTTATATACCAGATGGAGTTTGGTATGATTTTAAGACTGGTAAGAAGTTTCCTGGTAATAAAAAGTATGTATCATTCTATAAAGAAGAGGATTATCCTGTTTTTGCGAAAGCTGGTTCTGTTATACCTTTATCTAATAGAAGTGATGTTAATAACGTAGGGCTTCCTTTAGATATGGAAATTCATATATTTCCTGGAGTATCTAATACATATACTCTTTATGAAGATGATGGGCTTACATCCTTATATAAAGAGGGTTATTACTTAAAGACAGATATTGATTATAACTATATGCAGAATAACTATACAGTAATTATAAGGTCAGTTGAAGGTAAAAGTGGTATTGCCCCTATGAGACGTAATTATAAGTTTAGATTTAGAAATACTAAGAAAGCTGAGTCTGTAACTGCTCATTATAATGACAAAGAAATTAAAATAGAGTCAATGTATGTAGAAGAAAATGACTTTGTTGTGGAAGTTAATAATGTTAATACTATTGGACAGTTAACTATTAATTGTAGGGGTAGAGATATTGAAATTGATGCAGTTAGACTTATTAATGAAGATATTGATAGTATCTTAATGGACTTGCAGATTAGTACTTATTTAAAAGAAAAACTTGCTGCTATTATCTTTTCTGATTTACCTATTAAGAAAAAAAGAATTGCTATTCGTAAACTTAGGAAAGAGGGACTATCTAAAGAACATATGAAATTATTCTTAAAACTTATGGAATATATAGAAAGTGTGTAATAAATAATAAAAATTCACAGTCTTGTGAATTTTTATTTATGCTTTGATTCAGTTGTTGTTTCATAAGAAGAAGTATCAGGACTATAAATTGTGTTAATATCTGCGATTAATTTTGAAGCTGTTTCTTTTGATATTTCTCCTTTTATTGCCTTTTCTTTTAACTTGTTTAAAAGATTTTCTTTATCTTTATGTAATTCTTCTTCTGTTTTAGGCTCTGCAGTTAAATGTGATTTAGTTGCATCAGAAGAAAGTACCCCACCAGTTATATTTAATTTAGTTGGTCTTGTATTTAGTTGATGTTCAACACTAATAGATGAACTTTGAATATTTTTTTCTAATTCTTCTTGTTTTTGATATGCTTCGTGTAATTCTTCTTCTCTTTTCTTTAGAGCTTCTAGTCTTTCATATCCCTTTTCAACTATATTTTCTACTTCTTTGGTACTTAATGTATTATTTCCTTCTTGCCATTTTGTAATAAAGTCATTTATTTTATTTTCTAAGCTGGCTCTTTCATTAAATGTTTTATTATATTCTTGATATAATTTGTCGCTTGTCATTGTAACGCCTTCTTTCTATTTATATATTATCATAATATTTATTGATTAGTCAAAATTCTTTCTTTATCTTTTTTTCTGTGTTAAAATGTAATTAGACAAGACGGAGGTGGTTTAGTTGAAGGCTATGGTAACAGGGGCAAGTAGTGGTATTGGTCGTGATATCGCTCTTAATCTTGCTAAATTAGATTATGATTTAATACTTGTTGGTAGAGATAAAGAAGCTTTAGAGAGTGTTAAATCTACTATAAATGGGAAAGTTAAAGTTAAGATAGTTGTTGTTGATTTGTCTAATTTACAGAAAGTTAAAGAGCTTTATGTCTTAACTAAGAATGATGATATTGATATACTTGTTAATAATGCAGGGTTTGGAGTGTTTGGAGAGTTTTCTGATATTGACCTTAATAGTGAACTTAATATGTTAGATGTTAATATTAGAGCGGTTGATATGTTATGTAAGTTTTATTTAAAAGATATGATAAAAAAAGATCGGGGCATTATTCTTAATGTTTCTAGTTCAGCAGCTTTTATGTCAGGACCTTTAATGAGTAGTTATTATGCATCTAAAAGTTATGTGTATCGTCTTAGTTTAGCGATTAGAGAAGAGTTAAGAAGACGTAAGAGTAAAGTGCAGATATCGGTTTTATGTCCAGGGCCTGTTAAGACTAAATTTAATGATAGGGCAGGAGTAGAGTTTGGTGTTAAAGCTTTAAGTAGTAGTTATGTAGCAAGGTATGCAGTAGAGAAGATGTTTAGTGGTAAGACTATAATTATTCCTGGGTTTAAGATGAAATTTGTTAAATTTATAGTGAGATTTTTACCTGATAAGTTTGTTACACGTATTAACTATAATATTCAAAAGAAGAAGGGAAAGTAAGATGAGCAGTTTGGTTTCGGTTGATAATCTAATGTTAGGACCTTTTACGAAGTTTAGTATAGAGATACCTTTAAATTCTTTAGTCTTTGTTACAGGTTCTAATAATAGTGGAAAGAGTTTGTTACTTAAAGTACTAGCGGGGCTTGTTAATGTTAAAAATAAAATTACTTATGATAAAGAGATAATTAAAAGTGATAATGATATTTCTTATATGGCTAGTTTAACCTTTAACTATGATACAGTCTTAAAGAACATTAGATATAGTGTAGAGAGATTAGGATATGATGATGATAAAATTAATGTGTTAGTTAGAGATATTGCTAAAGACTTGCATATTACTAATTTACTTAATAAAAATATTAAAGATTTAAATGAATATGAAAAGCTTAGAGTCTGTTTGGCATCTAAAATCGTTAGTAATCCTAAATTATTATTATTAGATGACCCTTGTCTTTTTTTGTCTCCTATAGAAAAAGAAGAGTTTATGGGGTTTTTAGAACAGTTAAGGACAAGAGGAATTACTATTATAATATCTACTTCTACTTTAGAAGAAGTAATATACACAATTAATAGTATTATATATGTACTTGATAAAGGAGAAATAGTTAGTAGTGGCGAGATGTTAGAGGTTTTATCTAATGATAGCCTATTAAATAAAATAGGTTTAGAATTACCTTTTATGGTAGATTTATCTGTGAAATTAGAGTATTATAATCTTACCGACAAAATTAATATGAGTCCTTTGGGGATGGTGGAGAGTTTATGGAAATAAAGTTTTCTCATGTTAATAGTAAATATTTTTCTGATATATCTTTTGTTATACCTAAAGGAGAAGTTACTGGTATATATGGAAAGAATGGTGATAAACTACTTAGATTAATATCATTAGATGATGATAGTAGAGGGATTATTTACTTTAATAAGATTAGAAAGTTAAGGCGTAATTATTTTTTGTTTAGAAATGATATGGAACTGGTGGAGAAAAGATTTGTTAATCTTTTTGATATAGATAATATTTATGAGTATTTTAGAGAATATGTTAGATATAAAAAAGTAGAAGTAGATGATATTGATAAAAAGATAAAAGACTCCTTAAGAATAGTTGGTCTTAAAGTGGATATCTTAGATAGACGTATATCTACTTTGACTGGAAGTGAAGTAAAATTACTTCAGTTTGCTCTTGCCTTTATAACAAATCCTAAAGTAATACTTTTAGATGAACCTTTTAGAGGACTTGATTTAAATGTTAGGAAAAAGCTTATTAGAATTATTACAAGATTAAAAGATAAGTTTTCTAAGACTATTGTTATATATAGTAATAATCCTAATTACTTATATCAATATACTGATTATTTAATTGTACTTAGTAATAATACAGTTTTAGGAGAAGGGAATACTAGTGATATTTTCTTTGATAGTAAATATAATATTAAAAGACCTGATATAGTAGATTTTATACTATTAGTTAAAGATAAGAAGAATGTTAAATTACCTAGAAGGAAAAGTGTTATGGACCTTATTAAAGATATATATTGGAATGTGAAGTGAGATTATGAGATTTTTAATTAGATTTAGTTATGATGGTAGTAATTTTAAAGGATATCAAAAACAAGAGGGGTATAGGACTATACAGGGAGAGTTAGAAGAGGCTCTTTATAAGATTAATAATAATACTAAAGTAAAGGTAGTGGCAGCGGGAAGAACTGATAAAGGGGTGCATGCCGTTGACCAAGTCGCTCATTTAGATTTAGATGTTAATATTACACCTTATAAATTAAAAAGGGCGATGAATAGTTATTTACCAGATGAGATACATATAAATTCGGCGATGGAAGTTCCAGATGATTATTTTGTTAGGTATCATGTCTTAAGAAAAGAATATCATTATTATATAAGCATGAAGGAATATAATCCTGTGATGAGAAATTATGTCTATCAACATGGCCATTTACTTAATGTTAGTAGAATGAGAAAGGCAATACACTTTTTTGAAGGTGAACATGACTTTAGAGCCTTTGTTACCGAGAATACCGTTAAGGAAAATTGTGTTAGGACTATCTATGAAGCATCTATTACTAGAAAAAAAGATGTTTTAGATATTAAGTTTGTAGGTAGTGGTTTTTTAAGATATCAAGTTAGAAATATGGTAGGAGCCTTAATTAAAGTTGGTACTGGTAAGATAGAGCCTTATGAAGTTAAGAGAATACTTGAAAGTAAAGTAAGAGGTAAAAATGGGGCGACAGCGAAAGCTTGTGGACTTTATCTTGTTAAAACTACTTTGGAGAGTGATATATGATAGGTGTTTTAGATTCAGGAATTGGTGGGGTTACAGTTTTAAGAGAGATTTTAAAACAGAGGATAAATGCTAAATTTATATATTACTCTGATTCTAAAAACAATCCCTATGGAGATAAGAGTGAAGATGAAGTTTATAGTATTGTTAAAGGAGTAGTAGATTATCTTTTAGATAGTGGTTGTATTGCCATAATTGTCGCTTGTAATACGGCTAGTGCAATATGTGTTAAAAGATTAAGAGAAGAATACCCTGATACCTTATTCATTGCTATAGAACCTGCTTATAAAATGGTACATGACTATAATCCTAAAGGTAAGACTTTAGTTATGGCTACAGAAGGGACGATAAAGAGTGAGAAGTTTCTTACCTTATTTAATAAATATGATAATCATAAGACAATACTTCTTCCTTGTAAGGGACTTGCAGAACTAATAGAAGAAGGTAATGAAGATGAAATAAATCAATATTTGGAAAGTAATCTTAGTAGGTATAAAGATATAGATAATGTTGTCTTAGGTTGTACTCATTATCCTTTAATTAAAGATAATCTTAAAAGAGTTTTAGGTGATGTTAAGTTCTTTGATGGTTCTTTGGGTGTTAGTAAAGAGCTAGTTAGACAGTTAAACCTTAGAGGAATAACTTTTGATAATAAGAGTTATAGGGTAGAGTTTATTGATTCTAGTAATAATTCTAATAAGAGGGCTAGATTTATGGAATTGATGAGTAGTAGTGATGAATAAAGTGCTGTAAATTGTTTGACTTAGTAGTCTTTTTTTGGTATAGTTTAATTAGATTTTTTGATGAAATCTAAAAGTAGAAATATAATTATTTAAAAGAGACTTAGTGGTTGGTGTAAACTAAGATAGTTATATTTTGAAATTACATAGATGGAGAAAAAACGTGACTTAAGCGTTAATTAGGTAGAGTGCATAGTTTCTAAGGATTAAGGATGGATACAGTGGTTTACCACGGGTTTGGCTCGTCCTTAGTTTATGGGAACTTTTTATTTTGTAGGAGTGGTAGTATGAGTTTAAGCGAATTATATAGTGAAGAAGTTAATCAGTATAGAAAAACTGGCAAATTACAGGTTGAACCTAGTCAAGTTTTAGCAATGTTACTGTTAGAAAAGAAAAAGTATTTTTTTCCTACTGATGTAAATATTGAAACTTTTTGTCGTGATTATGAGAATGAAATAAAAGATGATGTTGTTAAAGTAGAAGAGGATTTTGATTTAGACTCTCCAAAAGATGCTGATGAATTTTGGCAGATTTATGGCGTGGCAATAGAAGTATTATTTGATGGAATTACTCAGATGTCTCTTATGAATGGGGAAGATGTTTATCAATATTGTTATGGTGAAGAGATAGGAAATAAAGTAAAGAAATTAGGAGGGATAAAATGACATTAATAGAGTTTTATAATGAAGAATTAGAAAATTATCATGATACAGGAGAAAGAAATCATCCTAGTAATTTACTTGCTCTTCTTCTTTTAGATAAAAAAGATGAGTTTGAATCTTTAAAAGTAGAAGAAGGAGAATTTTATGATGCCTATAAGGAAGAAATTGATAGAGAAATTGATAAGGTTACTAAAGACTTTAATTTATCTAAAGAAGACTTTATTAATTATATTGAAGGAAACTTAGGTTTTTATGATGAAAAAGATTATGAAGAAGATAAGTTATGGCAAGTATTTGGTGAAGGATTTGGTGTTTTACATTGGGGATTAATGTATAGACCTGATTGTAGTGGGGAAGAAATTTATTTTGATTATTTTGGTGATACTAGAATTAAAGATAATAATCATGTTAAGAAATTAGGAGGGATAAAATGACATTGTTTGAAGAATTGAAATGGAGAGGACTAATTAAAGATATATCTAGTCCTGAACTTGTTGATAAACTAAATAAAGGAGGTCTTACCTTTTATATTGGAACTGATCCAACTGCTGATAGTTTACATATTGGACATTTTTCATCGTTCTTAATTGCAAGACGTTTGAAAGAAGCAGGACATCATCCAATTTTATTAGTAGGAGGTGCGACTGGTCTTATTGGTGACCCTCGTCCTACTAGTGAAAGACCTATGATAAGTAAGAATGAGTTAAATCATAACTTTCTTTGCTTGAAAGAACAAGCGGAAAGGATATTTGCAAGAGGAGATAAGGACTTTAGAGTTGTTAATAACTTTGATTGGACTAAAGATATTAATGTAATAGACTTCTTAAGAGATTATGGTAAATACTTTAACATTAATTATATGCTTGATAAAGATATTGTAAGAAGAAGACTTGATTCAGGTATTACTTATGCAGAGTTTTCTTATATGATATTACAGGCTTTAGATTATTTACATCTTAATCAGGAATTTGACTGTACTTTACAAGTGGCTGGACAAGATCAATGGGGTAATATTACTGCAGGTATTGACTTGATTCGTAAAAAGACTGGTAAAGAAGTATATGCTTTTACAATGCCTCTTTTAACTAAAGCGGATGGTACTAAGTTTGGTAAGAGTGAAGGAGGAGCGATTTGGTTAGATAGAGAAAAGACTACTCCTTATGAGATGTATCAATTCTTAATAAATGCAGAAGATACTAAAGTAATAGATTATTTGAAATTCTTAACCTTCTTAAGTAAAGAAGAAATAGAGAAGATAGAAAAAGAACAACTTGAGGCTCCAGAAAAACGTATTGCTCATAAAGCTTTAGCAAGAGAAATAATTACTGATTTACATGGAGAAGAGGCTTATAATGAGGCTTTAAATATTAGTGAAGCATTATTTAGTGGAGATATTAAGAATCTTACTAGTAAAGAGATAGAAATGGCTTTTAAAGGACTTGATAAGCTTGTTATAGATAAAGATATGAATATAGTAGATTTTCTTGTAGAGTTTAATATTTGTAGTAGTAAAAGAGAAGCAAGGGAGTTTGTTAATAATAATAGTATTAGTATTAATGGAGAGAAAATTACTGATTTAGAGTTTACTATTAATAAGTCTATTGCTATAGATAATAAATATGTAGTAGTAAGACGTGGTAAGAAGAAATACTTTATTGCATGTTTTGGAGGTAGTGATGAAGAAGAATAAAACTAAAAAGGATTTAAGGGTAGAACAGAAAAGATTAGTTAAATGGTTAAGAGTAATTATTGTTCTTTGTATTGCTATTATTGCTATAGAAGTAGGTTATATAGGTTTATCTTATTATAATAGAAGTAAGTCTATTATTTATACCGATACTTTAAATAGCTTTAAAGAAACTAAAGATGGTTATTTAGTAGTTGGTAATAGTGATTTTAAGAATAGTAAGTTTAATGATTACGAGAAAGAATATAATAAAGCTAAGTTTGCTAAATATAATAAGGACTTTGATGTAGAGTTTGAAAGTGCTTATACTAAGGGATATTCATCATATTTTAGTGATGTTATAGAATATAGTGACGGATTTATTGCTGTAGGTGGTGCTCAGTATGATAAACAGCAAGTTAGTGATAATGCTACTGATGGGTTAATTGTTTTATATGATAGAGAAGGTAAACAAGTTAAGACTAAGAGTGTACAAATAGCAGGGGATACAACTTTTAATAAAGTATTACTTGTTGATGATGGCTTTATTGTAGTTGGTCAAAGTATTTTACAAAATATGGTTATTGGGACTGATCCAGATGGAGGTGCTTTGATAATCAAATATGACTTTAATCTAAAGGAACAGTGGAGAGCTAACTTCGGAGGTAGTAAATCTGCAACATTTAATGATGCTATTATTGATGGAGATTATCTATATTTAGTTGGTAAAGATGCTACTCGTTATGGTATGATTGCTAAATATACTTTAGATGGGGAACAAGTTTATGCTAAGACTTATGAATATACTGATACTGTTGGTTTTAGTTCTATTGTAAAAGTAGGAGATGACTTCTTTGTAGCAGGTTCTAAGACTATTAATATTGATGCTAAAGATGCTGATAAAGTTACAGAAGGATTAATTCTTAAATATAATAGTGATGGTGAAGTTTTAGATGAAGTTACTTTCAGTAGAAATAATGCTGCTAGGTTTAATAAGATAGTTAGTGATGGAGATAATTTAATTGTTGTTGGTCATACTTATAAGAAAGATGAAGATAAGTCTACAGATACTTATAATTACTTAGATTATCGTGGTATTATTGTTAAATATAATACTGATTTAGAAAAGGAAGCTAATAATAAAGAGAATGGTGAAGGTATTGATTACTTTAGTGATGTTATAGTTACTAGTGATGGTTACTTAGTAGGGGGAGCATCTTCATCACGTGAACTTGGTAGTAATAATAAAGATTATCGTACTTATTTCTTAAAATATAATAAAGATTTAGAGAGACAGTGGTATAAGTAATGATTTATATAGTTAAGAGCTTTAGGGAGGATAAAGATACTAGTGGTAATCTAAATCCTCCTTTATCAGAAGAAGGAGTAGAGACTGGTAAAAAGTTAAAATTAAAAAATAATGCTATTAAGTTTGATATGTGTTATACATCATTTAAGTTAAAAGACTTTGGTAGTGCTCTTATTCTTGTAGGAGATAAGTTAATAGTAGAAAGAACTCATAGTTTAGATAATAATGAAAAGGAAGAGATAATTAGTTTTGTTAAATCTCTTCCAATAGATAAATCTATTTTAATAGTAGCAGATGATGATGTTATTTCTGTTATTAAAAATAATTTTGATTGTATAGAGTTGAAATAGATGGAGAAAGGTTAAGAATTATGAGAATAGGTATTGATATAGATGGTGTATTGACTGATGAACATAATTATGTTTTAGATAATGGCACCAAGTATTTTAGTGATAATAATATTCCAATTAGGTGTTATGCTTCAGAAATTATTAGAAAATTAAAGACTGAGGGAAATCAGATTTTTATTATTACTTCACGTTCGTTTACAACTTATGAAAATGAAAATAAAGTGAGGATGCAAAGACTTGTTAAAGAATGGTTAAAGACAAATTCTGTTTTATATGATGAAATAATATTTACTATGAAGAAAGCAGATGTATGTAAAGAGAAAAAAATTGATTTAATGATAGAAGATAAACCTGAAAATATAGAAGATATTTCAAAAGAAATTCCTGTAATAGTTTATATTGTTCTTATAATTAGGAAATACATAATAAAAATGTAATACGATGTTATAGTTAGTATGATATATATGAGAAAATAAAAAAAACTGCAGTGATGCAGTTTTATTTATTATAGAATTCAACGATTAGTGACTCATTGATATCCATGTTAAGTTCATTTCTTTCAGGATATCTTACATAAGTACCTTCTTTTTTGTTTTCATCAAAAGTTACATATTCCACACGTTTATTAACTTTAGCTAGTGCTTCATTAGCAGCTTTATGATCTTTAGAATTCTCTTTTAAAGCGATAACACTTCCTGGTTTAACTCTGTATGATGGAATATCTACTTTCTTACCATTTACAGTAATGTGTCCATGGTTTACAAGTTGTCTTGCTCCACGACGAGTAGTAGCAAATCCCATACGATATACTAAGTTATCTAGACGAGACTCTAATAAGATTAAGAAGTTAGTACCATGTACACCTGGCATTTTACCAGCTTCTTTAAATGTCTTTTTAAATTGCTTTTCGTTAACACCATACATAAAACGTAATTTTTGTTTTTCTTTTAATTGGTTACCATAATCACTTGGTTTACCATGTCTAGCATTTCCATGTTGTCCTGGTCCATATGGTCTTTTTGCAAGTTCTTTACCAGTTTCAGTTAAAGAAAAACCAACACGTCTTGATTGTTTGTAACTTGGTCCTGTATATCTTGCCATGTATTTTCTCCTTTCCTTATATTTGCATTTTCTTGATTTGTCTTCACCATTTATTCAGGGAGTATTTCTTTCACCTTCCAGCACAAAAGTTACTAAAACTTTCGAAAACACATTGAATAAAGTAAGACATTGCTGTTTCAAGTAAATTGCTCTAATATCATATTATGAAAATTTCTTTTTGTCAAGTTTTTGTAGCATAAAATGTTAGTTTATGTTATGATGTTATAGTAGAGGTGATAGTAATGGGACATACACTTTTATTTATAATCTGTGTTATCATTGTAGTTTTAATTTTAGTAATTACTATTATCACTATCTTGAAAAGAAGACAAAAGAGGTATTACCAAGATATATACGACAATTTAGAGCGAGAGAAAAACTTAATTGGAAGTACACCTGTGCTTTTAGAACTTTCTAAGTTAGAACCAATTATTAAGAATGAAAAGATGGAAGAGAAGTATCAAAAGTGGGAAGAGAGATTTGATACTATTAAAAATGTTGATATTCCAAAGATAGATGATATGCTTATAGAGTTAGATACTTTATTAGATAAGAAAGAATATAAGACGGCTAAATTTAGAATTGCAAAGTGCGAGATGGAAGTCTATAAAGTTAGAGAGCAAGCGGATGATTTACTTGACCAGATAAAAGAGATAACTTTGAGTGAAGAGAAATATCGTAGTATTATTAGTAAACTTAAGACTAAGTATAGAGCATTAAATAAAGAATATAATGACCATAAAAATTTTTATGAAGAGATGGCAGAAGCGATAGAGTTACAACTTGAAAATATAGAGAAACGTTTCTTAGAGTTTGAGAAGGCTATGGATGATAATATGTATAGCGATGTGGTACATATTGTTAAAGCTTTGGATACTATGATAGAACATATGGAGATAGTGGTAGAAGAAGTTCCTGATTTAATGCTTATGTGTAAACAGATGATACCTAAGAGAATTAAAGAGATTGAAGATACTGCTAAAGATATGACAGAGAAAGGTTATCCTATTGAATATTTAAATCTTGATTATAATTTAGAAGAGTCTCGTAAGAATGTGGGAACTATTTTAGATAGAATTAAAGTTTTAAATCTTGAAGATTGTATGTTTGAGTTAAAAACTATTCTTGATTATTTAGATAGTATCTTTGTTGATTTTGAGAAAGAGAGACTTTCAAGAAAAGTATATGAAGAAGGTATTAGAGATTTTGCTAAGAAGTTAAAGAAAACTGATAAGGTAGTTAGTGATATTTATGACCAGTTAGATGATATTAAGAATATGTATGACCTTAATGAGGAAGATGTTAATATTATTAATGAAGTTAATAAAGACTTGACTTCTATTAAAGATGAATATAAAAATCTAGTAGATAGAGTTAAGAATAAAGCGACTCCTTATTCCTTAGTAACTAAAGAAGTAGATGAACTTACATTAAAACTTAAACAAACAGAATCAACTTTAGATGTGGCTTTGAAGAGTCTTGGTAATATGTATGAAGATGAACAAAGAGCGAGAGAACAGTTAGGTGAGATAGATAAATTACTAAGAGAATGTAAAGAGAAGATGAGAGAGTTTAAACTACCTATAATAAGTGATAACTATTTTGTGGAACTTAATGAAGCGAATGAAGCGATAGAAGAGGTAGTTAAAGAATTATCTCGTAAACCTATTGTTATTAAAACTCTTAATACTAGAGTTGATACGGCTAGAGATTTAGTGTTAAAACTTTATAATACAACTTTAAATATGATAAATAAAGCTAAGTTAACAGAGGCTTTAATTGTCTATGGTAATAGATATAGAAGTTTACATGAGGATATTAATAATGGCCTTGATAGAGCTAGTTCCCTATTCTATAAAGGTAATTATGATAGTGCTTTAAAATTATGCGTTGATACTGTTAAATTAGTAGATGATACGATAGAAGGAAAGATTAAAGCTTATGAAAGTAAGATTTAATGAGAATGGAAGGGGAACATATGAGTTTTTAACAGTAGCGGTTACATGTTTAATACTTAGTGCGATACTTTTGTTTATAGTTGTTAACAATAATCAAAAAGAAAGATATCAAGTGTTTAGATATAATGCTAAGATTGTTGGTATTAATGCTGTTAATTATAATAATGAGACAAGTGAGAATGTTGTTTATTTATATGAATTAATTAATACTAATTTAGTAACAAGAATTAAAAATAATTTCTCTGGTGATGAGTACTGTGATATGTATGAGTCTAAAGTAGTTTTTTCTCATGATAATAAAAAAGTAACATTAAAATGTGGAGATTATTTAATTTATAATCAAGATGTTACTGCTAAAGACTATAGTATTTATAAAGTAAGTAATTGGTCTTTTGATAAAATCAATGGTAATAATGTTGATACTGTAAAAGTGTATGGATTAATGAAAAATGGTAAGAATTTGCTTGATGGTTATTATGAAGAAGAGTTATTTATTAAATTAGTTGCTGCTAATTATGGGGGTAAATATAATAGTCTTAAAGCGATTAAGAAGAACTATGATGTAGATGAGAAAACTGCTTATAGGAAAAGGACATTAGTTAGTTAAATTAATGTTCTTTTCTTAAAAATTATGCTATAATTATAATGGAGTAAGTGTAAGGAGGTATGTTAGATGAATAAGAGTAAGGAAAGAGATTTCTTTGATAGCCCTAGTATGATTACATATATTTTGATTGGTCTTTTAGTTATTCTTATAATTTTATCACAGTCTTTTGCTATTCAAAGTCATATGGAAGCAGGAGATATATTTAGATCTATTATTAATCATAATAGTATTTATTTAGTTAGCTTAATCTATTTTATTTTAATTAGAGTTAAGTTTGGTAAAAAGTATTTTGATTATTTGAATGTAATTATATTTGCATTTTATTTACTTACTACTTTTGCTAGTTTATTTACAATCTTTCAATCTTTTGGTTTCGATTCTATTTTAAATTTGGCTTTTAATGTGTTAATTACATTATATTTTGGATATTCATTCTTTACTAGAACTGTTATAGGTAAAGACTTAAAACTTTCTGATAGTCCTTTAGCAGAGATTAATAATGGACAGTATTATTATTTATTGATTGGTATTATTGCTATTAGTTTGATAGTATCTTTAGTATCAGTTAATAGTTTTGAAGATGTGGTTGTTTATTTATTAGAAGCGTTATACCATTTTATGTTTGTTAGATATATTTATCTATATAAAGAATATGTGGAAAGAAAAGAGTTAGATATTGTTAAAGAAAAAGAGCATGAGAAAGAGAAAACTGTAGATAAAGTAGACGAAGTTAAAGAAGATGAAACTACTAAGAATGAAGAGAAGCCTAAAGAGGTTAAAAGACGCGGTAGACCTAAAAAGAATAAAGATGAGGAGGCTTTGAAATGAAAGATTTGTTTGATGAGATTGATGAAGAAAGAGAAGATTTACCTAAGTTAAAGAAGATAAGTAAGGAAGTACAGAAGAAAAGGAATTATAACTTCTATCAACAATTAGCGGTATGTTTGTTTATATTCTTGTTTATAGTAGGGGTACTTGTTGGCAATTTGTTTCCTGCTTGTAGTGAAACATCAGAGTTATTTGCTACTTGTACAAAAACAGAATATAATTTATCATTAACATTAATATTTTGGATTGCTAGTTTTGTTTTTTGCAGTATGATTTATGGACTTGGAGAAATGATTAGATTACTTAATATTATTGCTAATAATACTAGTAGAAAGTAGGTTTTATTATGAGTGAGAGAAGAGTTGTTAATAATTTTAGAGCTACTCCTGAAATGATAAGAGAAGCTAGAATGAAAAGATTACGTGCAAAAAGAAGAAAAGTTATTGGAGGTATTATTGGTATTACAGCAGGTGTTTCTGCTTTAGGGGTTGGATGTAGTAATATTATGGGAGGCGGTTCTAGCGATGGCCCTATTGTAGAACCAAAACCAATAGAGGAACCATATTCTATTACTACTAGTACTGATGATTTATCATCATTAAATGTAGTACTCGTTAATGATGGTATTAGTGATGAACAAATTAAGCAAGTTGAAGGTTCTTTGGAGTCAACTGGCCTTGATGTTGAAGTTAGAGATATAAACGAATTAAATAAGGATGGAACAGAATGTTTTGTAGCATTAACTAATTATAAAGGTGATGACTATAAAGTAATAGGTAACTATAATAAAGGTAATAATCATGCTGATTTACTTGCTGTTGGTATGAAAGAAACTTTTGGAGGAGATATTCAAAAGGGTGTTTATGATAAGAGCGTAGCAGAACCAACTTTAATTCCTTCAGATATTGAAGTGGCAGTAGGTGATCAAATAATGCCTAATGTTACTATTGCTATACCAGAAACTGCTGATTTAGAAGATTATAGTGAAGGTGTTATTAAAGTGGATACTGGATTAAATAAAATTTTTACCGATAACCTTTTAGAGGGACTTGCTAGATATAATGATTCATTAAATTATGTTGATATTCATAATAGTGAATTTTTACTAAGACCTAGTGATGATGCTGATTATCAAAAGAGTGTAGATCCAGTTGTTCTTGATTTAAATGGCTTAGATACTAGTTATGATGTAAAGAGAGACAGTATTTTGTTGAATAAGGGACTTCCTAAAAGTTTTGATAAAAGTACTACTGTTAAGGTAGAAACTGCAAATGTTAAGGGTAATAGTTTAAATTAAAAAATCTACTTAGTTTTGTAGATTTTTTTCTTGCTCATTATTTGTTTTTTCATCAGTAGAAGTAGTATTTTCTTTATCTTCGTTAGATGTTTCATCATCGTTATTAGTGTTATTGTCAGTTTCGTTATTGTTATTTCTCGCAATTGTAATAGTTACTATTTCTGTATTTTCTATTTTTTTATTTGCTTTTATACTTTGTTTTATTACTGTATTATCTTCTTCATCGTTAGTATCTTTATATTCTATTCTGTAAGATACACCGCTTTTATTTAATGTTCTAGTTGCTTTTTCTAGAGTCATACCAACGACATTAGGAACTGTAACATGGTTATCTAATATTCCTACTGTTAAAGTAATAATTGCATTTTCATGAGTCTTAGAACCCGCATTCTTACTTTGTTTTATAACTATACCAACTTCTTCCTTGTTAGTAGTTTCTTCTTCTTTCATTTCATAACTAAGGTTTGCAGTATCAAGTAAAGCCGTTGCTTCTTCATAAGAATAACCTATAACATTAGGTACTTCTATATTGTTTTCTAAGTAGTAGTTATATCCTAGGATGCTTGCTATTACTAATAATCCTATAGACAATAGAATGAAGAATAGTAAAAGTATTTTTGTAAAGATACTTGATTTTTGTTTATCACTTGATTGTTTATATCTTGGTGCCTTTGCTTTTTCCTTCTTTATTTTCGTCTTGCTTTTAGTTTTGGTTTTGTGTTTAACTTTGTCTTTCTTTTTATGTTCTTTTTTATTATTTTCTTCTAAAAAATAATAACCACAGTTTTTACAGAATTTAGCATCTTCATCATTTTCTCTTTTGCAGTTTGGACATATAATCATTGTATCACCTCGTTAATATTATACATCTATAATGCAATTCTTTCAATGTACAATATGTATAGTTTGACAAGTATGTATCAATATGCTATTATTATGTCACTTGAAAGGAAGAGTGATTAGGATGAGACTTTTAGTTGCTAGTGTAAATAAAATTATTTATAACATATTTTTACAGTGGTAGTTAAAAAATGCTTATCCTTTTAATGTAATATTTGTAGGAACTACTGTAAAGTAGCTTTTTTGGTGGAGGTGTATTCTTTTGAAAAAGTTAAAACATTTTAAAATATTTTGGGACTATATTAAAGATGATAAATTAAGACTTATTCTTTATATTATCTTAGTAGCATTATCTTATTTACCGGCTTTAATATCTGTATATTTTTGGGGTGTTGCTGTTGAAGCTTTAACTGCTAAAGACTTAAATTCATTTGTCTTTTATCTTGCAATTTATGAGGGAATTTACATTATTTTTTACACCTTTTTACAGATACCAAGAGATGCTTTATATACATATTTTGAGATTAAGTTTACAAAAAATGTAAGTAAAGACTTATATAAAAAGATAGATAAGTTACCTGCTGTTGCCTTTGAAGATATTGGTGTGGGTGAGTTTATTAATCGTTTATATACTGATCCTGATAGAGTGATGGAACTACTTTCTAAAATGGTTAGGCTTATTTGTAAAGCAGTGGTTGTAATTATAGTTATTGTTATTGCGATTAGAATATCTTTTGTATTGTTTTTAGAGATTATGTTACTTGCAATTATTATGGGATTTATTTCGATGAAGTTTTTTCCTAGAATTAAGAAGAGTCAAGAGAATATTAAAAAAGAAAGTGATTCTTATGTAAAAGTTGCAACAGAAAATATTACAGGAATTAGAGAGATTAAGTCACTTGGTATTACTAGAATAATAGAGTGTAACATTTCTAAAGTTATAGATAAACTTTATAGTCATACTGCTAGAGTAAGAAAATATGAAAGATGGTATTATGGCTTTAATAATTTAGCTTATTTCTTAATTCAGTTTTTAATTCTCTTTACAACTGGTAAATGTTATTTGGATGGGGTTATTAGTTTAAGTGTGTTTTTAATGATGGAGTCTTATATCTGGAGAATTGATGAGGTAGTTGAGAGTATTAGTGACTTTGGAGTTAGTTTTAATAAAGTAACTGTTTCTTTAAAAAGAATAGGAGAACTATTAAATAATGATTTATATAAAGATGAAGTATATGGAGAGAAAATACTTGAAAATACTAAAGGGGTTATTAAATTTAATAATGTTAAGTTTAAATATAAAGAAGATGAAGATTATACTTTAAATGGTCTTGATTTGGAGATTGTCCCTAACAAGAAGATTGCTATTGTAGGACGTAGTGGTAATGGTAAGAGTACTATATTTAACTTGCTACTTAGATATTTTGATGCTAGCAAAGGTAGTATTACTATAGATGGTATTAATATTAAAGATTTAACAGAAGATGCTTTAAGAGGTAATGTTTCGATTATTAGACAAAGTCCATTTCTATTTAATTTATCAATACTTGATAATTTTAGATTAGTTAAAGAAGATGTTAGTCTAGAAGAAGTGAGAGAGTATTGTAAAAGAGCTTATATAGATGATTATATTATGAGTCTTCCTAAAGGATATGATACTGTTATTGGTGAAGGCGGTATTAACTTATCAGGGGGACAAAAACAAAGACTTGCCATTGCTAGAACTCTTCTATTAAATACAAAGATAATCCTTTTTGATGAAGCGACTAGTGCTCTTGATAACGAGTCTCAAGAGTATATTAAGAGGACTATTGATGATTTAGTAAAAGATCATACGGTCATTATAGTTGCTCATCGTCTTTCTACTATCGTTGATGCTGATACTATTCATATAATAGAGAAAGGTAAATTAGTTGGTAGTGGTACTCATAAAGAATTGTTAAAGGAGTGTAAACAATATCAAAATTTATATATGGCGGAAAGTGAAAATTAAAAGAGGTTAGCTTTCCTCTTTTTTGACTGTTTCTAAAAATAATCTCTTTTGGAATCCTCCATTTGTTTCTTTTTTCTTATCTGTTTGTTTTATAACATCATCTAATGTAAAGCCTTGATACTCTGCCATTGCTCTAATAAGTTCTAGTTTATCTCCTAGTTCTTTTAATACTTCATCTTTACTTGTAGCATCTTTTACTTCTTGTAATTCTTCAGTATCTTTTCTTAATAGAGCAAGCCAATACTCATTATCATTTAAAGTGTGATATATAGGTTCTTCACCGTTTTCTTTAATAATAGTAGGAATATTATCACGTACTAGTTTGTGATATTTGTCTTTATTATATTTACTATTATATTTAAGGGCTTCTATTGGAAAATCTTTATCAAAGTTTTGTAGGGTACTATTAACTTTTTGATTATGCATTTCGATAGCGAATGATTTTATAGTGTTAACAATAGTATCTGCTTCATCTCTTGTAATATTATATTTTTTACATTCTTCATCAGTAATATTTACTGCTTTTAAATGGAATTCAAAGAAAATATCGGCTAAATCTTTTCCTTCATCTATTTTTTCGACAACGAAAGGATGATATCTTAAATCTTTAATAATTCTTGAATCATTCATATTAATATTTTTCTCACTTTGATATTTTATAATATGCTAGGCACTGGCGGATAATATCCATTGACTTTCAGTCACATAAATC
>CAMLTY010000006.1 GCA_946486465.1 uncultured Mycoplasmatota bacterium | reverse complement strand
TGTTATAACTCCATATGCTAACTAAAATTGTAAGATTTATTTTTGAAAATTCCCTATATACTAATTTGTGGATTTTAATTAATATATTTTATAGTTATAATTGACAAATTAAATATATTTTTTCTATAATAAGCTTGGAAAGGAAAAATGTAGAAATATGGGTTTGATAGTGAAGAATACAAGCTTTGATGAAACAGATGATGATATTGAGATAGGTAGCGAAGTAGTTATTAAAGATACGGGAATAACAGGGGTTGTTGTTATGAAAATAGGATCTATTTATCAAGTGAAAATAGGTAATGCAGTATCTTCCTATACTTATGATGAAATAGAGATAAAAAAAGTAAAGGAGAATTTGTATGAAAATAGTAAATATTAATAAACTAAAAGATATATTATTATCTAAATTTAAATTAAATAGAGAAAAAAGTAATAAAATAGTTAAAACTCATAAAAAAGTAGAAAAAGCTTTAAAAGAGATAGAAGAAAATCGCAATTATGCATGGGATCTAGATATAGAAAATCGTAATAGGGATAACTTAGATCATGAAGCTTTATTCTATAGAGGCAATGTAATTACTTTTAAAGAACTTTTTGAAAAAAGAGATCAGGTAGCTAAATCATTAAAACAAGCAGGAGTTGAAAAAAAAGACAAAATAGCTATCTGTATGTCTAACACTCCTGAATTTATTTATTGTTTAATGGCTATTAGCAAAGTAGGGGCAGAAGCAACTATATTTGGAGAAAGCTTTGATAAAAAATATATAGAAAAAATTTTAGAAGGATGTACAGACAAAGTTTTCTTTGTCACTGATAATAAGTATGAAAAAATAAAGAGCTTTTTACAAAATAAAAATATAAAACATAAAGTAATAGCTTCACTTGCAGATTCTTTACCTAATGGAATTGATCCATACTATGAATTAGATAGAGACTTTTATGACTTTTCAAATAAAGTTCCAAAGCTTAAGAAAGAAGATAGAGGCATTGATTCTTTCCAAGACTTTATTGATTTTGGTAAAAATTATGTAGGAGAAACTAGAGAAGTTGTTTCTTTAGATGATGATTTCTTAAGAAGTTTTACTAGTGGCTCTACTAGAAAGGGTTTACCAAAACAAATAGTTCATCCTCATCGTAGTTTAATTACTATGGCAAGATTTCATGATACAGACTTGTCGGGTTTACCTGCTATGAATGATGTTAGAATGTTAGCCCATATTCCAACATACTCAAATACAGATGTTATTACTAGTATTTCTGATCCACTATCACAAGGTTGTAGTGCAGCATTAGAACCTATTTATGATATAAACTTTCATAATAGATCATTGGTAATTAATAAACCTAATGCTATACCATCTACTACTAGTTTTTTGATTCATTCTGCTAAAACATTTGAAAAAGAATTTCCAAATGAAAAAATGGAACAAGCTTATATAGTGATAGCAGTAGGAGAACCTACAAGTAAAGGTGAAGAAAGATTAATAAATAAATGGTTAAAAGAGGTTAAAGCCGGAACAAAAAGAGTACCATTTCCTTTATCACCTGTAACCTTATCTTTAGGTGGTGGTGATTGTGAACATGGTGGTATTTATTTCACATTATTTCATGCTTTAAGACAGAAAGTCTCTCTATCAAAAGAGACATATGGCCTTACACCTTTTAAATGCGTAGAAGAAGCAATACTTGATGAAGATGGTAATCATATAACTGATGGCAGCGTTGGTAGACTTGTTGCTATAGGACCTACTACTATGAAAAGATATGATGGCAATGAAGAAGCTACTAATAAGTTCTTTATTGAAGATGCAAACGGTAAAGTTTATGGTGATACTAAAGCTTGGGCTTCAAAAAATAAAAAAGGCAACACCATTATGCATGGTAGAATGGGCTCTGAATTTCATTTAAGTACTGGAGAAGAAATAGCACCTTATGTTATATCAGAAGCTATTCAAGAAGATTATCTAAACTTTTTGTCTTGTGAAGTAATTAATGTTCAAACACCAGATGGGGAAGAAATTCCTATCGCCCACATAGAATTACAGCCAGATGCTAAAGATTATATGCCGGAAGTACTAATGAATGCTAAAGAAAAATTGAATTCTTTACTTCCTCAAGAATTATCTGAAAAAGTTACATTTAGACTTCATAATCTAGAAGATGAGTTTAAAGTTACTGGTTCTGGTAAAAGAAGCTTAAATGCTTTAGAGGAAGAAGGACTTACAGAAAAATGTTTTATTCCATCAAGAATTGATGGAGAAATATATTTTGTAAATTACAAACCAAACTCTATAGATAATAAAAAGAAATTAGTTTGTAACTATTCACACCCTAAAGTGAAATAGTTACTTTTTTACACAATTATTCTGATAAAATCCCATAATTATATGATAAGATAATAGTGAAAATAAAAGGAGTTTTAAAGATGGGAAATACATTAGGTAAATTACAAACTAGAGTTAATGAATTAGAAACGAAGTTAGTAGAATTACAAGATAAAAACTCTGAATTAATAGAAGAGAAAAAATCACTAACTTCTAAGTTGAAATATTTAGAAGAAAATTTTGATAAGAAGTTAGAAACCGCTTTGACTAAAGTAGTTAAAGAAGTATCTGAAAAATATGAAAAAATAATAAAAGAAAAAGATCAAAGAATTTTTGAACTAGAACAAAGGCTTAACATTAACTCAAATAATTCAAGTTTACCTAGCAGTAAAGATCCTATATATAAAACTAAAATATGTAATTCAAGAAAAGAAACCGATAAAAGTAAGGGAGGACAGATTGGTCATAAAAAACATAAATTAGAAAAATTTAATGATAATGAAATAACAGAAGAAGTAAATCATACTATGGATAAATGCCCTAATTGTAATAGTAAAAATATTAAAGTAATAAATGTTAAAGTAAGAGATGAATTAGATTTTAAAATTACTATAATAAAAAGAAGACACTACTTTAATGAGTATGTGTGTGAAGATTGCGGTAGTAAATTTAAAAGTGAAATCCCAGATAATTTACATGCAGAAAATCAATATGGTAGTGAAGTTAAAGCTCTTGCCATAAATTTACTTGATTATGGTTTTATATCTTATAATAGAGTAAGAAAAATAATATGTGGATTTACAAATGGAGAAATAGATCCTAGCGAAGGTTATTTAGTAAAACTGCAAAAGAAAGCCTCTAGTATGCTTAAAGATTTTACTTTTGATGTAAAACAAAAGATATTAGAATCTGAATTAAATTACTGGGATGATACAGTTGCAAAAATAGGAGAAAAAGATAAAGGATGTATTAGAGGTTATACTAATGGAAAAGAAGTTTTGTATAAAGCTCATCTTGCAAAAAATACTAAAGGTATGGATGAAGATGGTATATTACAGAACTTGCCTAGTGATTGTACTGTTATGCATGATCATTTATTACATAACTATTGTGAAGATTATAGTTATAAAAACATAGAATGTAATGCACATATAACAAGGAAATTACAAAGCATAGCAGAAAATACTAAACATGATTGGGCAGATAAAATGAAAGAGTTATTGGAAAGTACTTTAACTAAAAGAAAAGAATATAGTGAAAAACAAATTAAATCTTTTAGTAAAGAGGAAATTAAAGACTTTGATAGTAAGTATGACTCTATTATTAAAGATGGTTTTAAAGAATATATAGAGTTTAAACATAAATATGAATTTACTAAAGAAGAGAATCTATTAGAGTTTATGAGAGACTTCAAAGGACCAATAACTGAGTGGGTTAGAGATTTCTCTTTACCATATTCAAATAATCTATGTGAGAGATTACTTAGAATGTTGAAGACCAAGATGAAGATAAGTTATCAATTTCAAAATCTAGAATCTGCTAAGTGTTTTGCAAACATTATGACATATACAGAAACTTGTGGTAGTTATGATGTTAATAAATATGAAGCGATAAAGAGATTATTTGATAACAACCCATATACCGTTGATGAACTTAGAAATTTAAAAACAGCCAATAATAAATAAATTGGCTGATTTTTCCAGTTATTTATTTTCTGGGCTGTGAATAGTTACATTAGTTTTAAGTTAATTTCTTTTTTTCTTTTCTATTAACTGATAAAGTGTTATACTTGAATAGAAGGATGTGGTTATATGACAACAGGATTGTTTTTTCCAACTTGTGCTATATTTTTCTCTATACTTTTAAATGTTATTTATTTTTCAAAACAAAGAGTAAAAAATACTGAGAATAAATTATATCGTTTTCTAGTTGTAAGTAATCTTTTTGCATTAATTTTTGAATATGCTTGTACTTTTTTTTCTAATAATTATATTCCTTTTATAAGTGATATGATTTTAAAAACATATTTAATATTACTTTTAATATGGATTAGTATATTTGTTATATATATGACATACATTACAAAAAAATCTCACGAAATATTAAAACCATTTTGGATAGGTGCTATAAGTGTTTTTGCAATAGCTATTTTATTATTTCCTATTTCTTTTGAACAAACTGCTTACGGCCCTACTATTACTGGTGTTCCTGTAAATGTAGTATATTTAGCAAGTTTTAGTTTTATTATTATTTGGATGGGAGTGTGTTTTTTTAATAGAGGATTATATTTAAATAAAAAGATACTGCCAATTATGGTTTATATAGTTTTAGGTATGATAACTTCTATAATACAGAAAATGATACCAGGTCTATTACTAGTAACCCCAACAGAGACATTAGTAACATTTTTAATGTATTTTACAATAGAAAATCCCGACATACAAATGATTGAAGAGTTGAATATCGCTAAGAATCAAGCGGAGAAAGCGAATAATGCTAAGACAGATTTTTTGTCTAATATGTCTCATGAAATTAGAACACCCCTTAATGCTATCACTGGCTTCGCAGAGGCTTTAAAAGAGGAACCTGATTTACCTGATAGAGTTAAAGAAGATGTTAACGATATTTTAATAGCAAGCTATAGTTTACTTGAAATAGTTAATGGTGTTTTAGATATATCTAAGATAGAAGCGAATAAATTAGAGATTATTAATAATAATTATAATCCTTATAAGATGTTTAATGATTTAACTACCTTAACTAAAGTAAGAATAGGAGAAAAACCAATAGAATTAATAGTTAAAATAGATGAGACTATTCCTAAAGTATTATATGGAGACCATACAAGAGTAAAACAAGTAATTTTAAATATTTTAACAAATGCTGCTAAATATACTAAAGAAGGACATATTATTTTCAAAGTTGATTCTGTAATTAAAGGCGATATTTGTAGACTTATAGTATCTGTTGAAGATACTGGAATTGGTATTAAACGGGATAAGATTGATAAGTTATTTGATAAATTTGAACGTCTTGATGAAGATAGAAATACAACTATTGAAGGAACCGGTTTAGGTCTTGCCATTACTAAAAGATTAGTGCAACTTATGCATGGACAGTTAGTTGTTCAAAGTGTTTATGGAAAGGGCAGTAAGTTTACAGTATCAATTGATCAAAAAATCGCTCCATCAGATGTTAAATTAGATGAAACTCTTGAATTAAATAGAGAAGAACTTACTAAAGATAAAGATATAGTAGGTAAGAGTGTTCTTGTTGTAGATGATAATAAATTAAATATAAAGGTTGCGACAAGACTTTTAGAAGACTATGGTATAACAGTTGATAGTTGTATGAGTGGGGCAGAATGTTTAGAGAAAGTTAAATCTATAAAATATGATTTAATATTTATGGATGATATGATGCCTAGAATGAGTGGGACTGAAACATTCCATAAACTAAAAGAAGATCCTAACTTTAATACTCCTGTTGTTGTTCTAACTGCCAATGCAATTGCTGGCATGGAAGAAAAATATTTAAGTGAAGGATTTAATAGTTACTTATCTAAACCTATTGAACGTAAAGCACTAGATAATGTTATAAATAAGTATTTGAATAATCAGTAATTTATGCTATACTTTATAGTATGGAGGGTATTATTATGAGAGATGTAAATTTACTTATTAATAATGGTGTAAATGTTAAAAAAAGTTTAGAATTATTTGGAGATATGTCGACTTATGATGATACATTGGGCGACTTCCTTCAAGACATTAATGAGAAAGAAACTAAAATTAAACAAACTAAAGAAAATGGCGATATGGCTAATTACGCTATCTTGGTTCATGGCCTAAAAAGTGACGCTAAGTATTTTGGCTTTGACAAATTAGCAGAACTTGCTTATAGTCACGAAATGGCTAGTAAAGAAAATAATATGTACTATGTAACTGAAAATTTTGATGAATTGATAACTGAGCTCGATCGGATTGTCCACTTAGTTAAGCAGTATTTAGGAATGGAAGAAATTGGTACTGCTACTACTTTTGTGGCCCCTAAAAAAGATCGAGCTCTTATTGTAGTTGATGATTCTGCAGTAATTAAAAACTTTGTTAGTAAAATCTTCAATAATCAGTTTGAAGTATTAGTAGCAAATGATGGTAATGAAGCCTTGCAGATGATCGCTAATAATAAAGGTATAAAGATAGTAGGAATGTTACTTGATCTTAATATGCCTAACTTTAATGGCTTCCAAGTACTAGAATATTTTAGAAATAATAACTTATTTGATTTAATCCCTGTTTCTATTATTACAGGAGTTGGAGATGATGAGTTAGTTGCCAAAGCCTTTAATTATCCAATAGTTGATGTCTTAAGGAAACCATTTAATGAAAGAGATATAAAAGAAGTAGTAGAAAAGACTGTACAGTATGCTCATTAATTTGAGTATACTTTATTTTTGGAGGAAGTATGAGAAAGATAGATAATAATACTTATGAAATAAAAAGTAGTGATGTAAAAGATTTATTAAAAGAAAGAAATATAGACTCTAATAAAGGAGATTTTGGTAAAGCAGGTATTTATGGCGGTAGTATAGAATACTCTGGGGCTTTAAAACTTGCCTATTTATCATTAGCATCTCTTAGAAGTGGTTGTGGTATTAGTAGAGTTTTAGTTAAAAAAGAAGTATTACCTTTACTAGGTCCTAATATTTTAGAACAGACATTGTATATATTACCTGATTATGATGATACTTTTTATGATAAATTAAAAGCTTCTATTAAAGATTTAGATTCTCTTGCCTTTGGTATGGGACTAGGCAGTGATGAACACTTAGAAGAAGTATTAGCATTCTTAATAAGAAATTATACTGGTAACTTAATAATAGATGCAGATGGTCTAAATACATTATCTAGAATGGATTTAGAAGTATTAAAAGAGAAAAGATGTAATATCTTGTTGACTCCTCATTTAAAAGAATTTTCTAGACTTTGTAAAAGAGATATAGAAGCGATAAAAAAAGATTCTTTAAACTTAGTTAAAGAATTTGCTAGTACTTATAAAATAACTATTATTTTAAAAGGACATACTACAATTATAACTGCTGGTAATACTACTTATCTAATTAAAACAGGATGTGCTGGTATGGCTACAGCAGGTAGTGGAGATGTTTTATCAGGGATACTTGCTGGACTTCTTGCTTATTTAAATTTTAGTTTATTAACAATATCTTTAGGAGTTTTAATTAACGGTATAGCAGGAATACTTGCAGAAGAAGATAATACAGATATATCCATGATAGCAAGTGACACTATTAATAATATTGGTAATGCTGTTAAAGTAATTAGAGAAAGTTAATTATTTCTTTATAAACACTCTTGGTACTCCTTTTCTATCTGTTGTTAAACTATATTCTTTGATAAAATCTTCTAATTCAGCTTTAAAATATCTATTATTTTCGTTAGGGTTATATAGTAACTCTAATTTTTTTCTTAAATCACTATCTGGAAAATTTACATAGTCTAAGAAACTTCTAAACTCATCTATATTTTTTAATTTATAACTAATTGGATCTAATTTAGTTGTAAGAAATAGAAACTCTATTCCCATCATATAGATATCCATATTACAATTTATTAATCCTTCATTAATGTACTTTTCATTTCTAAATAGGAAACGATTATTACTATTAAAGATGAAGTCATTAAATTCTCTTGAAGTTATCCCTTTAATTTGCATACCATCATAGTCTATTGCATAAACATTTTTATCTTTATCTATAAAAAAGTTATTATAAGAACCATCTGGAAAGTTAATATCTTCTTTATTAGCTTCTATTAATATATCATGTTTCTTCATGTATAATTCTCCAATATCTTGAAGAGATATTTGCCCGTCATTTTTTCTTTTTGCTCTTAAATAGTTAGCGATTGATAGACCATTAATTTTCTTTTCAATAGATCCATTTATTTTACCATTTTCTTCATATAGAAATTCTGGACTAATTAAATTCTTAATACATATATCTTTAGCTAGTATTAATTTTTTTCTATAAATTTCTAGTATTTTTTCACTTGTATTTATATATCTTTTTAAAATATAACCATTTTCTAAATCATATATTTCTTTGTTATCAGTTATTTCTAATATTTTTAAATTGCATATATCTATATTTAGTGCTTTCATAATTCCCCCTAAAAGATAAAGAAAACAGTCCTAAGACTGTTTAATTTTATAAATGGTGTCCACGATGCGACTCGAACGCATGACCGATCGCTTAGAAGGCGATTGCTCTATCCAGCTGAGCTACGCGGACAAATAAGACATTATTAATATATAACAAACTATTAACTTTTTCAATAGTTTTTTGAAAATTTACACTATATTTTGTAAAAAATCAACTTTACATTGACTAATTTTATATAAAAGCTTTACAATAATTAAAAAGAGGTGTTTTCTATGTATCAAAAATATTATCGTAGACATATGATTAAAAGTGCAATAATTATAATCTTTTTATTCGCTTTCGCTATAATCTCTACATATTTAATATATAACAGTTTTTCTAATGAAAGGGAACGTGATATAGATACAGGAGAAATGGAAGTAGTATTTCATGGTAAAGAAGGCAATAAAATTAATTTAACTAAGTTTACGCCAGTAAGTGATGCTGTGGGACTTAGCTCTACGGAATATAGTTTTACAGTTAAGAATAGTACAGCTAATAGTGTTAATTATAAAATAGTATTAGAGCCTAATACTAATAGAATAAATAGTGATGGTTGTTTTAATAATACAATTCCATCTGAATTATTAAAACTTAGCCTAAGAGTGGAACATCAAGCTCCTGTCGCTAAAATACTTAGTGAGTATCAAAATAATGTTTTATATGAGTATACGTTGGAAGCTGATAGTGAAGAAGATTATTCTATTAGACTTTGGGCTATTAATAGTGATTTTGTAATAGATAGAGATAGTCATTATCATGCTATTATAAAAGTAATAGAAGAGGGGTAATATAATGTGCTTAAATAATAAGGGGTTTGCAATTACAACTATATTATATGGACTATTATTAATGGCGACTTTAATTTTGTTTTTATTAATAGGAAATTTAAGCTTTGAAAGAAGGACAACAGATGAATTCGTTGAAAATATCAAAAATGAATTGAATGGTTTTACCAATATTAATGATACGTCTAATATTATCACAGTAAAGGAAGACGGAACTTATAGTGGTGTTTTAAAAGATATTAATAATCATAACGTGGCCGTTGGAGATAAAATTAAGTTAATAACGCCAATTAATGAAAATTATTTAATAAGTATTAAAGATAATAATATTACTCATGCAACACCAATGATCTTATTATTAAACAATAATAGTGATTCCCAAAGCTTTACTATTAGGCCATCAACTACTGATACATATTATTATATAGCAACTTTTTCTAATCCTGGTTTTGTTATGGATATTGCAGGTGGTTCTACAGAACTTAATACGAAAATACAGTTATATACAACATATGATGTTCCAGCTCAGAAGTGGCAATTTGTTGAAACTGATAAAGTGGGCGTGTATACTATTAGGTCTGCATTAGGTACTTGTATGGATCTTTTTAGCGCTCTTGCTTCCGGAGGCAGTGCGATTAATTCATATGATTGTAATAAAACTATTGCCCAGAAGTGGGAAGTATTGAAAGTTTAAAAAAAGTTAGCAAAAAGAGTTGACAAGTGCTAACTTTTTTCATATAATGATATTGGCAATGGAAAAGTGGGAATGCTAAAACTAGTATTTATCCAGTTAATCAGTGCTTAGGAGGTAGTTATGCTTAGTGATAGACAAAAGAAAATATTAAAATTAATTGTTGAGTCTTATATTAGACAAGCTAAGCCTGTTAGTAGTAATCAACTCTGTAAGAAATTAAAATGTTCCAGTGCTACGGTTAGAAGTGAAATGGCTAGCCTTGAAGACTTGGGTTACTTAGAGAAAACTCATACTTCTAGTGGTAGAGTACCTAGCGAAGAAGGATATCGTTATTATGTAGATAACTTAATGGAAGCTAGAAAGATGAATGGAGAAGATATGTTAAAATTGCAAATTATTTTCCATAATCAATCATTAGAATTAAGTGATTGTATTAATAAAAGCTTACAAGTTGTCTCTGATATGACTTCTTATACAGCCGTAGTCTTAGGTAAAGCAAGTCATGAGAACTTACTTAAAGAAATTAGAGTTGTACCCCTTGATGCTAATCATCTAATAGTTATAGTTGTTACTGATAAAGGTAAAGTAGAGTATAAAAATATAACTTTAGATAATGTTAGTATGGAAGATATTAAAAAGACTGTAGAGTTAATTAATAACTTAATAGTAGGCACACCAATTGATGAAGTAAGTACTAAACTAGAGTTTGAGATTAAGCCTATTATCTCTAAATATGTAGATCAGCATCAGCAACTATATAATGCTATTTATAATGTCTTTACAGATATTACTAATACTGATATTAATGTAGTTGGCAGAACTAAGTTCTTGGAACAACCTGAGTTTGATAATGTTGATAAGATTAAAGACTTATTTAAGAAACTTGATGATAAAGACTTGTTGCAGGAAATTAAGAAAGATGACTCTAATAATATTGAAGTATATATCGGTAGTGAGAACAAACTTGATGATGATGTTACTATTATTAAGACTAACTTTAAGACTGATAGTGAAGATGGAACACTTGCTATCATAGGACCTAAGAGAATGGAATATGATAGAGTTGTTAGTATTCTAGAGTACTTAAAAGAAAATATTGAGAAAGGTAGTGACTAGATGGAAACTAAGGAAGAAGAAGTAAAAGTTACAGATAAAAAACATGAATGTAACTGTAAAGATAAAGAAAAACCTTGCGAATGTCATGATAAATCTAAAAAACATGATAAACATTATGATGAGATAAAGAAATTAAAAGAAGAACTTGCTAGTAAAGACAAAGAGATTGAAGAATATAAAGAAAAAATTAGATATAATCAAGCCGAACTTGTTAATTATCGTAAAAGAAAAGAAGAAGAAGTTACTAATAGATTAAAATATGCTAATCAGGATTTGATTAGTGAGTTAATCTTAATATTAGATAACTTTGAAAGAGCAATTAGACTTGATGATAATAATCTTACTGATGAGTTATCTAAATTCTTAAAAGGATTTAAGATGATGTATGCAAGTTTTGATGATGTATTAAAGAAATATGGTCTAGAAGAAATAGAAGCAGAACATAAAGAATATGATCCTAATACTATGGAAGCTTTAATGACTGATAGTGATAAGAATTACAAAGATGGAGAAGTCCTTGAAGTGTTACTTAAAGGTTATCGTCTTAAGGATAGAGTTATTAGACCTGCTTCTGTTAGAGTAAATAAACTAGATGACGAAGTTGATAATAAAAATAATAATGATGATAAAGGAGAGGATATAAATGAGTAAAATAATTGGTATTGATTTAGGTACAACTAATAGTTGTGTCTGTGTATTAGAGGCTGGGGAGCCTAAAGTAATCCCTAATAAAGAAGGAGAAAGAACAACTCCATCAGTAGTTGCATTTAAAAATGGTGAAAGAATAGTAGGAGCTGCTGCTAAAAGACAAGCGATTACTAATCCAAATACTATTTCATCTATTAAGAGATTAATGGGTACTGATAAAAAGGTTGAAGCTGAAGGTAAGAAATATTCTCCTGAAGAGATATCTGCTATGATTTTAAGTAATCTTAAAGAGTCTGCTGAGGCTTATTTAGGAGAGAGTGTTACTAAAGCAGTTATTACAGTTCCAGCATACTTTAATGATGCTCAAAGACAAGCTACTAAGAATGCTGGTAAGATTGCAGGACTTGATGTTGAACGTATTATAAACGAACCAACTGCTGCTGCCCTTGCATATGGTCTTGATAAACAAGATAAGAACCAAACTATTCTTGTATATGACCTTGGTGGTGGTACATTCGATGTATCTATTCTTGAGTTAGGTGATGGTGTTGTAGAAGTTAGATCTACTAGTGGTAATAACCACTTAGGTGGAGATGACTTTGATAATAAGGTTATTGACTATCTTGTTAGTGAATTTAAGAAAGAAAATGGTGTTGACCTTACTAAAGATAAAATGGCTATGCAACGTCTTAAAGAAATTGCTGAGAAAGCTAAGAAAGATCTTTCAAGTATGACAAGTACCCAAGTTTCTGCACCATTTATCTCCCAAGGAGCAGATGGTCCACTTCACTTAGATATGACATTAACTCGTGCTAAATTTGAAAGCTTAATTAGTGATTTAGTTGATTCTACATTAGAGCCAGTTAGAAATGCTTTAAAAGATGCAGATTTGAAAGCTAAAGACTTAGATAAAGTAATCTTCGTTGGAGGTTCTACAAGAGTTCCACTTGTATATGAAACAGTTAAGAAAGAACTTGGTATGGAACCATCTCGTGAAGTTAACCCTGATGAAGTAGTTGCTATGGGTGCTGCTATTCAAGGTGGTGTCTTAACAGGAGATGTTAATGATATCGTTTTACTTGATGTTACACCATTATCACTTGGTATTGAAACATTAGGTGGAGTTATGACAGTATTAATCCCAAGAAATACTACTATTCCAACAAGTAAATCAGAAGTATTCTCAACTGCTGCAGATAATCAACCGGCTGTTGACGTGCACGTATTACAAGGTGAAAGAAGTATGGCTGCTGATAATAAGACACTTGGTAGATTCCAACTTACAAATATTCCACCTGCACCACGAGGAGTTCCACAAATTGAAGTTAAGTTTGATATAGATGCTAATGGTATTGTTAATGTAACTGCTAAAGATCTTGGTACTAACAAAGAACAATCTATTACAATTACATCATCTACAAATCTATCTGACGAAGAGATTGAAAAGATGAGAAAAGAAGCTGAAGAAAATAAAGAAGCTGATAAAAAACGTAAAGAAGAAGCAGATCTTAAGAATGAAGCTGAACAACTTGTATTCCAAACTGAGAAATCACTTAAAGATTTAGGAGATAAAGTTGATAAAAAAGAGAAGGAAGAAGCAGAAGATTTAATTAAAGACTTAAGAGAAGCTTTATCTAAGAATGATTTAGATGATATTAAAGCTAAGAAAGATAAACTACAAGAGAAAGCTATGGCACTTGCTACTAAAGTTTATGAAAACATTCAAAAAGAGAGTCAAGCAAATGCTAACAATAGTGAAGATACATCAGATAAAAAAGACGATGTAAAAGATGCAGACTTTGAAGAGAAGTAGAAAAATTAAAAGTTCTAGGTAACTAGAACTTTTATCTGATAAAGATAATAGAAAGGGCTAAATATGAAAGAATATAAGAATAGGGATGAAGTAGAAGAAGAGTACAAATGGGATTTAAGTGAGTTTTTTGAAAGTAATGAAGCATTTTTTAAAGCAAGTGAAGAAGTAGATAGTAAAATAGATATCTTTAATGATTATAGAGGTTGTACTAAAGATGGTAATAAACTTTATGAATATTTAATTAAGCTAAAAGAAGTTGAAACCATTATTGAGAAGATGGATGCTTATGCTTGGTTAAAGAATGATGAAGAGTTAGGTAAAAAAGAAAATCTTGAGATGCTTTCTAAAAGTAAAGATGCTGTTGCAAAAATTAATAATGTCAATAGTTTCTTTGAACCAGAACTTTTAAAACTATCTAAAGATGAATTTGAAAACTTATTTAGGGAAAATAGTAAGTTAGAAGAGTATAGAGCACTTCTATTAGATATCTATAGAAATAAAGAACATACTTTAAATGAAAGTGAAGAGAAAATAGTTAATTCCTTAGTAATGGCTACTAATAACTTTTCTGATATGTCATCTACTTTACTTAATATGGAACATGATTATGGTAAAGTAACTCTTGCAGATGGTAAGAAAGTAACTCTATCTACAACTAATTCTAGATTCTTAAAGTCAAATGATAATAGAGAAACTAGAAAAGAAGCAGATACCAAACTATTAAAGAAAGGTTTAGAGTATGGGAGTACTTCTGCAGAACTATTAAATAGTTATGTTAAGTTAGAAGATACTCTTGCAAATATATATCACTTTAATGATAGTTTTGAAGCACGTCTTTTTGAAGATAATCTTAATAAAAATATCTTTGATGTTTTATCTAAAACAACAAGAAGTAGTGTAAATACATTACAAAGATACTTTAAATTAAGAAAGAAAATACTTAATCTTGATACTTTATATAATTATGATTTAGGTGCTAAACTAAGTCACTCTAAAAAAGAATATAGTATTAAGGAAGGTATTAAAACCGTAAGAGCAGTGCTAAAACCATTAGGAGAAGAATATCTTAATAAATATGATAAGCTTATTAAAAAACGTAATATTGATTTTTGTGGTTATCCTGGTAAATGTAGTGGTGGTTATAACTTAAGTATTCCTTCGTGTGACTCCCGTATTCTTATGAGTTATCATTATGATTTAGAGTCTTTATCTACTATCGCTCATGAAGTAGGACATCATATCAATTATCAGTTCATTAGAGAGAATAACCCCCTACAATATTGTCATAATGCAATAATAATGGGAGAAGTTGCATCTTTAACTAATGAATTCTTACTATCAAATTATATCTTTAATAATGCTAAAGATAAGGAAGAAAAAGTTCTTGCCCTTGAAAACTCTCTAAATGTAATCGCTAGTAATTTATTTGGTGCAGTTAGAGAAGGAGATATGGAAAGATTAATGCATGATAAAGTTCATGATGGTGGAGCCTTAACAAAAAAGTTTATGAATGAAATATCAGAAGAGTCTTTAAAATATTATTATGGTGATACTGTTAAATTAAGTCCTTATGCTAAAGGAAGTTGGATATTTAGAAGTCATTATTATAGTAATTTTTACCTTTATAATTATGCCATTTGTGTAAGTGTGGCTTCATACTTTGCTTCTAAAATTACAGATGGTGATAAAGAAACTTTAGACAAATACTTAAAATTCTTATGTATTGGCTCTGATATTTATCCTCTTGATGCTTTTAAAAAGTTAGGGATATCTTTAGAGAATGAAAATATTTATAAAAATGCTATTTTCTATTTTGATAAATTAATTTCTATGTTAGAAAGTCTATATTAGAAGGAAGGTGTAGTATATGGCAACTAAAAGAGACTATTATGAAGTGTTAGGTGTATCTAAAAGTGCTACTAAAGACGAGATAAAAAGTGCTTTTAGAAAGCTTGCTAAAAAATATCACCCTGATATAAGTAAAGAAGAAAATGCTGAAGAGAAGTTTAAAGAAGTTCAAGAAGCATATTCAGTTCTTTCTGATGATAATAAACGTCGTCAATATGATCAATTTGGTCATGCTGGTGTAGGAGGAGCAGGAGCCGGTTCTGGCTTTGGCGGATTTAATGGTGCAGGCTTTGGTTTTGATGCAAGTGACTTAGGCGATATCTTTGATGACTTGTTCGGTGGTGGCTTTGGTTTTGGTGGTTCTAGTAGAAGTCGTGGTAGTAGTAGAGCAAGACGTGGTAGTGATATCTTAATGCATGTAGAACTTACCTTTGAAGAAGCTATCTATGGTTGTGAGAAAGATTTTGACTTAGATGTTGTAACAGAATGTGATAAATGTGACGGTAAAGGTGGTTTTGGAGAAGAGACTTGTTCTAGATGTCATGGTAGTGGTACTATTACTAGTGAACAAAGAACAATACTTGGCTCATTCATGACTAAAACAACCTGTCCTGAGTGTAATGGTAAAGGTAAAACATATAAAGAGACATGTAGTAAATGTCGTGGTAAAGGACAAGTTAAATCTCATAAGACTATCACTGTAAATGTTCCTAGTGGAATAGATAATGGTGAAAGACTAAGAGTACCAGGTAGAGGCCATGCTGGAGAAAATGGTGGAGCCTCAGGTGATTTATATCTAGAATTTCATATTAAAGAACATAAATACTATGAACGAGATGCTCTTGATATTTATCTAGAAGTACCTATTAATATGGCTGAAGCAGTACTTGGTTGTAAAAAAGAAATACCTACAATCTATGGTAATGTTAAATTAACTATACCAGGAGGTACTGATAGTGGAGATAAACAAAGACTTAAAGGTAAAGGAATAAAAGATTCTACTAGTAGAAGAGTAGGAGATATGTATGTTATCTTTAAAGTAGTTACTCCTAAGAAACTAGCACGAGACCAGAAAAAATTATTTGAATCCCTTGCTAAAACTCCTTTAGATGATAGTGAAATAGATAGATTTAATAAATTTACTAAGAACAATGATTAATTATTTTAGGTATAAAGAAAAGTTACGAAAACTCGTAACTTTTTTATTACATTTTTTCTTGCTATATGGAAATCAATATGATACTATAGTTATAGGGAAAACTTAACAATTGGGTACTTGCCTACTCTAAATAAGGAGGGGCTTGATATTATGAGAAAAATAGACTTTTTAGTTACTGCTTTAATCATAATTATCTTCTTATTAATCGCCTTGCTTTTCGTAAAGTAACACCATATAAGAAAAGTACTCAATCGCAAGATTAAGTACTTAAACCTAAAAAACAATAGGTGCAAGACTCAACTCTGGCAAGTTAAGTTTTTCCCTCTTTTTTATTGTATGAAATTTTTCCTTACATATACATCTTATCATATAAGTATCTTATATACAAGTATCAAAAAAGTAATTAATTCTATTTCTTTACCATTAATTAAAATTATGGTAAAATAAGCGTACTTAGGGGGAATATTTATGGGTATTTGGAAAGAAGAAAACTTTGAAGATAAAATATATGATGAAGTGGAGAGTTTTTTTAATATACATGAGCTTAAAGAAGAGGATGAGACTCTTGCTTTAGATATTATAGATATCCTAAGAGATAAAAATATCTTAGTAGTAGAAAAAGATGATAATAATTATGGCTATTTAATACCATTATTATATGCAAGTAAAGATAAAGAATCTTTTAAAGGTTTTCTCATTTCAACTGCTACCATTTCACTACAAAACAAATTAAAAGAAGAAATAGATAAACTATCTAAATTAATAAACGTGGATATCCCTGTTACCATTGCTAAAGGACATGTTAATTACGTTTGTATGAAAAGACTAGAAAAATATCTTAGAAGTCATCAAGAAAATAAAACATTAAATGAGATAAGCAGAAAAATAGAAGAGGAAATGATTGATAAAGAAGATTATCCTAATATTTCTAATGAGATTTGGACTAATATTAATATAAATGGAGAAAGTTGTAAGAAGTGTCTATATAAAGATGAATGTAAATACTATTTAAATAGAAAAAGTTGGCCTAATGCTAAATATGTACTATGTACACATGAATTATTAGTAGCATCTTTAAAAAGAAAAGATAATCCAATGTTTAAAGATCCATCCATTCTAATAGTAGATGAAGCATCTATTCTAAAAGAGAAAGTTAGTAACTCTTATGAAGGTTATATAACTAAAAATATGTTAAAGTCTATAATTAATGAAATAAGTTATATTATTGGAGATAAAGAGCTAGGAGAAGAAATTGTTAATATAATTGAAACCTTTTATGATAAACTTGGTACTCTTATTAAAAGTAAATATATGAGTGGGGATAATAATTATAAAATATATAGTAAAGAAGTGATTAATACTTTAAAAGAAGATATTTTATTACTGTTTAATAGTTTAAGTAATTTTAGAAAAGAGTTAGGGTTTTATCAAAAGAGTGATGATTTAACATATTTAAAAAAGCTATTAAAAAAATATACTAATATTTTATATGATATGATTGGTAAGGGAAGTAAACATATATATTATTTCCATTTTCAGCCTAATAGTAAAAATTCTATATCTATAAAGTATGGTAGGAAAGATATTTGCGCTTTAACAGCATCTTTATTTGCTAATAATAAGTATGGTAAAGTATTTACTGATTCTAATATAGTAGGTAATGATGATTATAAAACATTTATAGAAAGTCTAGGATTAGATAAAATAGATGATATGGAAATAGTTAAAGAGTATTCTTTAGATAAATCTAAAGTAAAAAAATAGAATAAAATATTTGACAAGTGAATAAAATAATAGTATATTAATAACATCAAAACATTGATGAAAAGAAGTAACTACTTCTAATCTTTTATAGAGAACTTGTGGTTGGTGGAAACAAGTAAAGACGAGTAGTGAATAACATTTCGGAGTGCTTAAAGAAATTAAGTAGACTAAGCCGGGTGCAGACCGTTACATTTGCTAGATTTGATAGAATCGAAAAAGTGATTATAAAGTTAATAATTCCTTTATAATAAATTGGGTGGCACCGCGGAAGACTAGTTTCGTCCCATAGTACTATAAGTATTATGGTATGGACTAGTCTTTTATTATTTATTAGAAAAGGAGAGATTATTATGTGTGGTTTTCAAGTTTACACAAAAAGAGATATTAGTAAAAAAGAATTTTTAGAAGGGTTTTCTAAAATAAAATATAGAGGACCTGATATGAGTAGAATTAAGGAATATGACTTTGGAATCTTTGGATTTCATAGACTATCTATTATGGGGTTAAGTGAAGAAGGGATGCAGCCTTTTACAAGAGATGGTAATGTTTTAGTTTGTAATGGAGAAGTTTATGGATTTCATAAAATTAAAGATGAATTAATCCAAGATGGTGTTAAATTTACTAGTGAAAGTGATTGTGAAGTATTACTTCCTATGTATGAAAAATATGGATTAGATATGTTTAAAATGCTAGATAGTGAGTTTGCTCTTGTTCTTTATGATTCTAAGAAGAAAGACTATGTAGCAGCAAGAGATCCTATTGGTATTAGAGCGATGTTTTATGGCTATTCTAAAGTGAGTCATTCTATTATGTTTGCTAGTGAAGCGAAAGCATTAGTAGACTTATGTAGTGAAGTATATCCTTTTCCACCAGGACATTATTATGCTAATGGAGAGTTTAAAGAATATGTAGATATGACTAAAGTAGAGTCTTTTATTAGTGATGATTTAGAAAAAATATATCCTGAGATTCATAAAAGATTAGTAGAGGGAGTTAAGAAAAGATTAGATTCTGATGTACCTCTTGGTTTTCTATTAAGTGGAGGACTTGATTCTAGTTTAGTATGTTCTATAGCGTCTAAAATATTAGATAAACCTATTCATACATTTGCTATTGGTATGGATATAGATGCTATTGATTTGAAATATGCCAAACAAGTAGCAGATTATATAGGTAGTATTCATCATGAAGTTATTATTACAAGAGATGATGTTATTAAAGCCTTAAAAGATGTAATATATCGTTTAGAAACATGGGATATTACAACTATTAGAGCATCTATTGGTATGTATTTACTTTCTAAATGGATTAGAGAAAATACTGATATTAGAGTAATATTAACAGGAGAAGTTAGTGATGAGTTATTTGGCTATAAATATACAGACTTCGCTCCATCTCCTAAAGAATTCCAAAAAGAAAGTGAGAAAAGAGTTAGAGAACTTTATATGTATGATGTGCTAAGAGCGGATAGATGTATTTCTAGTTGTTCTTTGGAAGCGAGAGTTCCCTTTGCAGATTTAGATTTTGTACATTATGTGATCTCTATTGATCCTAAACTTAAGATGAATACTTATGGTATGGGAAAATACTTGCTTCGTAAATCTTTTGAGGGGGATTACTTACCAGAGAATATTTTATATAGAGAAAAAGCTGCTTTTAGTGATGCAGTAGGGCATTCATTAGTTGATGATTTAAAAGACTATGCGGAGAGTTTATATACAGATGAAGAATATGAGGAGAAAATTAAAAAGTATCCTAAACATACACCATTTACTAAAGAGTCATTATTATATCGTGAGATATTTGAAGCGTTTTATCCAGGTAGAAGTGATTTAATAGTAGACTACTGGATGCCTAATAAAGACTGGGATGGATGTAAAGTAGATGATCCAAGTGCTAGAGTTTTATCTAACTATGGAGATAGTGGTAAATAAATGATATAATAAATAAGAAAGAGAGGAATAATTATGGTAATTGATGCAAAAGAATTATATGAAAAAATCGATGAATATATTGATAAAGAAGTAACTTTGGAAGGATGGATTAGAAATCATCGTAAACAAAAAGAGTTTGGTTTTATAGATTTTTCTGATGGTACTTGTTTTAAACATATACAAGTTGTTTATGATAATAAGTTAGAAGATTTTGAAGAAATACAAAAATATCATGTTGGTAGTGCTATTAGAGTAGCAGGAACAGTAGTTAAATCACCTAAAGAAGGACAACCTTTTGAAATACAGGCAAGTGAAGTTATATTACTAGGAGAGTGTCCAGAAGATTATCCAATTCAACCTAAGAAACACTCTCGTGAGTTTTTAAGAGAACAAGCTTATCTTAGACCTAGAACTAACTTGTTTCAAGCAGTATTTAGAGTTAGAAGTGTAGCAGCTTATGCTATTCATAAATATTTCCAAGATAGAGGCTATGTTTACTTCCATGCTCCATTAATTACAGCAAGTGACTGTGAAGGAGCAGGAGAGATGTTTCATGTAACATGTCTTGATTTAGATAATGTTCCAAAAGTAGATGGTAAAGTAGATTATAGTAAAGATATGTTTTCTAAACCTACATCATTAACAGTATCAGGACAATTAGAAGCAGAGACATTCGCTCTTGCTTACAAGAAAACTTATACTTTTGGTCCTACTTTTAGAGCAGAGAACTCTAATACTAAAGTACATGCTAATGAGTTTTGGATGATTGAACCTGAGATTGCTTTTTGTGATTTAAATGGGGATATGGAAATAATGGAAAGTATGTTAAAGTATGTAGTTAGTTATGTATTAGAACACTGTAAAGATGAAATGGAATTCTTAGATAAATTTGTAGAGAAAGGATTACTTGATAAACTTACTAAACTAGTTAATTCTAAATTTACAAGAGTTACTCATAAAGAAGTTATAGACATATTACAAAAAGCAGATGTAAAATGGGAGTTTGAACCTAAACAAGGAGAAGATATTGCAAAAGAACATGAGAAATATATTACAGAATATTTTGATGGACCAGTATTTATTACTGACTGGCCTAAAGATATTAAAGCTTTCTATATGAAACAAAATCCTGATGGAGAGACTGTTGCTGCAGTTGACTTAGAAGTACCTGGTGCAGGAGAGATAATGGGTGGTAGTCAAAGAGAAGAAGACTATGATAAATTAGTCACTCGTATGGATGAGTTAGGTATGGATAAAGATGAACTTGACTGGTACATTAATCTTCGTAAGTATGGTGGTTGTGTTCATTCAGGATTTGGTATGGGTTTTGAAAGACTTTTAATCTATTTAACAGGTGTAGAAAACATAAGAGATGTTATACCATATCCAAGAACACCAGGTAACTGTGAATTTTAGGAGGTAAGTTATGGATAATTTTCTTCTTAAAATAATCGATGAGAATGGTGAAGAAGTTTGGAATGATAAATTTAAGTTAGGGTATGTTCATTTAGATAGTTTTAGAAAATTTGCTACTAAAAATAATCTTAGTATTTCATTATCTACAGATGAGGCAGCGGCTTTATCTTTAGCATCTATTAATTATATATCTATATTAAATTTAAGAGTAGGATATTTATTATATTTGCCAGAAACTTGTAGTGAGGAACAAATTAATTATTTGGAGAATGTTTTACCTTTCTATAAAGAAGAAGAGAAAAACAAATATATAGAAGCTGCTATTTATTCTAAAGAACCTCTTTATTATAATCATAAAAATTATAGAGATTTGGTAATTGAAGAAGAAATAGATATTTTAGAAGGCAGAAAGAAAAATAAAACTTTAGTTACAGAGCTTTTAGAAGAAGAACTTGCAAGACAAAAAGAGCTAATTGAATCAAAAAAAGATTTATGTTAAAAAACAACATAAATCTTTTTTGTATCATTATTTCGGTTTACAAATATTCTTTTTGATGATAAAATATAAACTATAAAAGAGGTGAGGATTATGAATGAAATTGGAAGAAATTTAAAAAAAATAAGATTATTAAAAAGCCTTTCTCTTAAAGAAGCTGGTAATCTTCTTAATATGTCTCCTACTGCTGTTTCAAAGTATGAGAAGGGGAATATAGTACCTGATTCTCTTAAACTAATAGAGTTTGCTAATGCCTATGATGTTAAAACTATTGATTTAATTAAAGCATATAAAACTCCTAAAATGAAATTTACTTCTTTTAGAAAGAAAAAAAGATTAACTGGTGGAAATTTAGAACTTTTGAAGCAATTAATATTAGAAGAAGTTTCTAAGTATTTAGAAGTTCTTAATTTAAGTAATGTAAGTATTAACAATATTAAATTAAAAAAATATCTATGTAATAATTTAAATGATGCCGAAAAAGCAGCAGAGAGTTTTAGAAACTTTATTGAAATATCTAATAAACAACCAATATCAGATTTAATTAACATATTAGAGAATTTAGGTATTATTATAATTCAAGTAAAAAATTATGATAATCGTTTTAGTGATTTTGATGGTTTAAGCGAAATTGTTGAAGGAGTTCCTGTCATTGTATTATTAGATGGTATAACTGATGGAGCGAGGCAAAGATTTACCATTGCTCATGAACTAGCTCATTTAATATTAGATATTAAAGATGAAAACATAGATGAAGAAAAGTTATGTAATCGTTTTGCTAGTGCTTTATTGATGCCTAAAGAAGCGATTATAAATGAGTTTGGTTTATTTAGAAAAAATATAAGTTTTTATGAGTTGAATGCTTTTAAAAATGAATATAAAGTTAGTTATGCAGCGATTGTATATAGACTAAAAGATTTAAATATTATTTCAGAATATCTCTATAAAAAATTAAATATATTTATAAGTAAAAATATAGGAAAAAACGATCCTAATCCTATAATGCCTGAAGTATCATATCAGTTTAAAAGAAATGTTCATAAATTAAAAGTAAATGGGATAATCACTTTAAATAAAGCTTGCGAACTTTTGGGGGTATCAGCTGATGAGTATAACAGAGAAGATTATAGTTACTGATACAAATATAATAACAGATTTAAATAATGCAAATATTTTAGATAAATTTGTAGGCTTAGATAATGTTTATATAAGTGATTTAGTTAAAAATGATGAAGTAAACTCTAAAACTGGTGATTTAAAAATTATCGATAAATTTAAAACACTTAGACTAACTGATGAACAATTAATAGAAGTAAGTACTTTATCTAGTGAAGAAAATAAATTATCTGTATATGATTTAATAAATTATATACTTGCAAGAGATAATGATGGAATACTGGCGACAGGCGATAATAGATTAAAAAATTATTCAGAAAAAAATGGGGTGAAGGTAATTAGAACCTTAAAAATTATTAAATTGTTGAAAGAAAATAATATAATATCTTGTAAAGAAGCGATTAAAGCTTGTATTTTGTTGAAAGAATGCCAGAGTACTAGAATACCAGAAGAAGATATTAATAATTTAATAACAGAATTTAAAACGGGATTAGTTATAGTTTAATAAAATCTAAAAAGAAGTGATTTATATGCAAGAAAAATATCATTTATCAAAAGAACAAAATCTATTTTTAGCAAAAGAAGAGTTAGTTTCTAACATCTATAATAGTGCTAGACTTGAAGGAATTAATATAACTTATGAAGAGACAAAGAAAGTTTTAGAAGGATTAAATGTACCTAGTTTAAGATTAGATGAAATAAATTGTATTTTAAATTTGAGGGATGTTTGGAATTTTGCACTTTCTAATATAGATGCTGATATTACTCTTGATTTTATATGTAAAGTAAATTCTTTTGTATCAAGAAATGAGTCTTTAGAATGGGGTGTTTTAAGGACTGGTAAAGTTGGTATAAATGGAGTAGATTATATTCCTAATATTCCAGAAAGAGAAGATGTAATTGTTAATATAGAAAACATTTTAAAAGAAGAGAATATTACTAGTAGAAGTTTAAATCTTATGCTCTATTTAATGAGAAGTCAACTATTTTGGGATGGTAATAAAAGAACTGCTATGATAGTTGCAAATAAGCTTCTTATAAGTAATGGTTGTGGTATTATTTCTATTAAAAAAGACGATATCAATGAGTTTAATAAACTATTAACAGAATATTATAATACTGGCAATAAAGAGAAGATAATTCCTTTTCTATATGATAAGTGTATATTTGAATTAGAGAAAAATAATTATGGATAAATGTAGAAAAAATGCAAAAATCAACATTTAAATGTTAAAAATGTTGATTTTTCTTTTAAAATTGCATATAATATAACAAATAGGAGGGATGATTTATGATTATTGAGTTTAGTGTTTCTAATTTTTTGTCTTTTAAAGATAAAGTAACCTTTAGTATGTTAGCATCCTCTGATACAACATTAAAAGATAATTACGTAGAAGTAAATGGTCTTAAAATTCTAAAAACTACTGCTATATATGGTGCGAATGCTTCAGGTAAGAGCAATTTGTTTAACATTCTAGCAATTGTTAGCAATATAATAAAACATTCTAATTTTTTTACACCTGATTCTATACTACCAGTTGTTCCTTTTAAACTGGATAAAAAAATGTTGTCTAAACCAAGTGAGTTTGAAATATTATTCATTATAAATAATATAAAATATAAATATGGATTTAAAGCTGACAATAAAAAAATATATAAGGAATATTTATATTATTATCCAAATGGAAGACCAGTCAAAATATTTAATCGTGAAAATGTAAATAAATATTCTTTTAATATAAATGATGAAAAGTTTCTTAATGATATAAGTGAAAAAAATACAGATAATAAATTTTTTATTACAACTGCAACAACTTGGAATTATGATAAGACTAAACCTGCTTATGATTTTTTAACAGATAAAATAGGGGTGATTTTACCATATGAACAATTAAAGGGTTATTCATATGGCAAATATTATAATGATGAAGATAAAACTTTGGAAAAATTTGCTTTAGACTTTTTGAAAAGAGCTGATTTTAATATAAGTGGTTATAAAGTTTCTGAAGAAAAAATAACATCCGAAAAATTAAAAGTGATTCCTGATACTTTTAAAGAATTTATTCCATCCAATACTTTATTTTACAATGTAAATACAAAACATATCATAAATAATGAAATATATGAACTTGATATAAATGAAGAATCTGTTGGTACTCGAGCAGTATTTTCACTTATTCCAGTTTTAAAAGATGTTTTAGATAATAGAAAAGTACTAATAATAGATGAATTAGATAAAAGCTTGCATCCATTTATTGTTCAATATATTGTGGAGATATTTAGTAGTAAAGAGGTTAATAAATTAGGTGCTCAATTGATTTTCAATACACACGATACAAATTTATTAGATCTTGATTTATTAAGAAGAGATCAAATTTGGTTTACTGAAAAAAATCCTAATGATGGTATAAGTACTATATATCCATTAGATGATTTTTCGGTAAGAAAAACTGAAAACGTCGAAAAAGGGTATTTATTAGGAAGATATGGTGCTATTCCGTTTATAACAAATGATTTTAATGATTTTATGGGGGAATAATGAGAAGAAGAAATATTAATAGTCGCAAATCAAAAAAAGTTATTTTGGTAGCATTTGAGGGAAAAAATAAAACAGAGAATAACTATTTTAGCAATTATAGATTAAGAGATAAAGATTATATAATTAAATTGGTTCCTGGCAATGAAACAGATCCTATTAATTTGGTAAATAAGACAATTATTAAAGTTAAAGAACTTGGTCTTAATTTGGAAGAAAATGACAGAGCATATTGTATATTTGATACGGATTTGGACGAAAGAAAAAATGTGCAAATAATAAAAGCCAGAAAACTTGCTAAAAAATATCATATTATTATGATAACATCAAATCCTTGTATTGAATTATGGTTTCTATTACATTTTGAGTATACTACAGCTTGGTTATCTAATAATGATGTTATAAATAAATTAAAGAAGTATTATCCAAAATATGAGAAGAATATAAATATATTTCCGGAAATTAAAGATAAAGTTTCTGAAGCAATAAAAAATGCGAAGCAGTTGGAATCCTTTCAATTAGATAATAATAAGATAATTGGAATGGTGGATGCTAATCCTAGTACAGAGATGTATAAGATAGTAGAAGAATTAATTAAGTAGAGGATAACTTCGTAAAAAAAGTTCATAGATATATTGATTAATCTATGGACTTTTAAAATATAAGAGTTTTTAATATTCTTTGGGTATTCTTAAAGTTATACTTTGCTACTTCTTTTAACTTCTCTTCTCCATACTTATTAACAAGTTCTTCCCCAACTTTATCAACTTCAGGACCTGCTCCTTTAGGAAGAGGTAGACCTACTTCATCACAAAGTTTGTCAAACTCTTTTAGAAATATATATCTACTAATAATAGATGCTGCTCCAACTGCTAAATTCTTATCTTCTGCCTTTTGAATAAAAGTAATACCTCTTTGAACATTAGGAACATCTTTAATATAATCATAGTATCTAGCTTCTCTTGCAAATTCATCGACAATAATATAGTCAACTTCTGGTTTTAAATCTTGCATTATTTGATAAAGTACTTTGTTATGCATAATGGCTTTAATCTTATTCATATTAATATCTTTGCTATACTTTTCATTATATTCTTTATTAGTTAAAATTAAACTGCGATAAGGAATCTTTTTAATAAGTTCTGGAGTTATTTTTAAAATAAAGTCATCAGTTAGTTTTTTAGAATCTCTTATTCCTAAATCTTCTAAGTATTTTACATTATCCTTACTTACATATGTTGACGTTACCACAATAGGGCCAAAGTAGTCTCCTGTTCCTACCTCGTCACTACCAACAGAAGAACAATTATGATATATAGAATCCTTTTCTTTCTGTTTTTCTTTTTCCTCTTTTGTATTACTTAATATAGTACCCCACATACTAGCATCTACATCAGCTGACAATCCTTGAAACATAACTTTACCAGATTCATACATCGTAATAACAGTATCTTCATCTTTCGCTTGAAATACGACATAAGGAATCTTTTTATCACGCATTTTATCCTTATAATACTCTATCATTTTTTGTTTAACTTCATCATTTACTTTTATAACAACGTTCATACTTTACACCTCTTACAAAATATTATAGCATAGTTTTAAAATATAGTTTATAATAAATATAGAAGGAGTGTGGTTTTATGAGCCCAAATATATTTAGTGTAGTTATAGTATTACTTATTTTACTCTGTGGAGTGATTGGAAGTAGAAGAGGGATTCTTAAAGAACTTGTTATAATTGTAGGAACAATAGTTGTTTTTGCCTTATCCTTTTTCTTAAAAGATGTAATAGCTTCACTTTTTTGTCAGAACTTACCATTCTTTAATTTTAGAATACCTTTAGGTAATTTAGTAAGTTTAAATATAATATTCTATCAATTGATAGCATTCTTAATATTAGTAATTTTATTTAGATTAATTCTTCAAATTCTAGTAGATGTTACAGGAATATTTAATAAAATTATTAATGCTACAATAATCCTTGCTCTACCTAATAAATTATTAGGATTTATTGTAGGACTATTAGAAGGTTATATCTTAATGTTTATAATCCTTAATGTTATCGCTATACCTATGAGTGGTAGTGAACTATTTATGTCCTCAGGTGTTAGACAATTTATTGTTAATGATAGCCCAGTACTTAAAGATAGCTTAGGAGGGCTCAACTATGCAATAGAAGATGTACTTAGTTTATCTAGCGGTGATGATAGAAATACTAATGATTTAAAAGTTATAGATATTATGCTAAAATATAAGACGGTATCAGTAGAGTTTATGGATAATGTTAAGAAAACAGGAAAACTTGATGATATTAGTGGCCTTGATGGTGTAATAGATAAATATAGATAGGAGGAATAAAATGAATTATTTAGAAAATGTAGATGATTTTGAAAAATTGATTAAAGAAGGAGATGTTCTAGTAGATTTCTTTGCTACTTGGTGTGGACCATGTAAAATGTTAAGCCCAGTATTAGAAGAAATAGCTGAGAAGTTTCCAAGAATTAAAGTTGTTAAAGTAGATATAGACAAGCTTGATGACTTAACAAGAGCTCATGGTATTATGAGTGTACCTACTATAGAAGTATATAGAAATGGTACTTTAGTTAAAAAAGAAGTAGGTTACCATAATCTAGATGAAATAGTATCTTGGTTACCAAGGGACTAGTAAAAACTAGTCTTTTTTCTTTGATGCAACTAAAAATTTACATAAATTAACTGAAAATTGGTGGGACGCAACCAAGTTTTTTGATAAATTTAACACGAGGTGAGAAATATGTTTTTTGCTACTAATTTGCAAAAGTTAAGAAAAAGAGAAAATATGAGTCAAGAAGCTCTAGCTGAAAAGCTTGATGTTACAAGACAATCTGTATCTAAATGGGAAAGTGGAGCAAGTTATCCTGAAATAGATAAACTAATATCTATTTGTAAGATACTTAATGTCGATATGGATACGTTAGTAAATGGAGATGTAGATATAGATAGTCTTGATAAAGAATCTTCTATTAATACTAAAGATATCTTAGATAAGTTTAATACTTTAATGAAAAAGATTGTATGCCTATTTGAAAGTATGAGCTTTAAAGAGATAATAGAGTTTTTAGTAACAGTATTTCTTTTAATATTAATTATTTTAGTAGGTACTATTCCAAAAGACATTATAGAAAACTTAATCGGTACTAATCTTTTAGAAGGTATTACTTATGTAGGACCTACATTAAATACATTATTTAGGCTAATAGTAGATATCTTATATAGTGTCTTCGCTATCGTTATTTTTGCATATGTCTTAAAGATTAAATATTTAGATAGAATTAAGATAAAAGAAGATACTGATAAAGAGATAGTTGCAAAGGTTAAAGAGAAAAGAGTAGAAGAAGTAGAGAAGGTTATTATTAAAGATAATAGCAGTAATAGTAATTCTTTAACAAGATTACTTGCTAAGATAATCATTTATATTATTAAGTTCTTTGTAGTATTATTTCTTTTCGCACCACTTATATGTATAGTAGTCCTTGCTGTTATGTTAGGCTTTGAAGTATTATTTGTTATAAAAGGATTACCTTTAGTAGGAATACTTTTATGGACAATTGTAGGACTTATTATTGCTTCATTATGTTTTGAAGTACTATTAAACTTTGTAATTAATCATAAGAATAATTATAAAAGAGTAATGATTACATTACTTACATCACTAGTTATAGTTGTAATAGGTTCTATTATCTTTGCTTTTGAGTTTTTCTCTATTACTTATGTAAACGAATTACCAAAAGATGTAAAGACTAAAGAGATTAGTGAAACACTTCCTATGACAAATAATTTTAAGACAATAGGCTATTACTATAATGATATAGAGTATGTAGTAGATGATAGCTTAACAGATGAAATAGAAGTAGATGTTACTTATTATGATTATTTAATAAACAACAATATAGAAATAGAAGTACACAATAATAATTTATTAGTTTATATGGATAGCCCTAAAGAATTTAGTTTTAAAGAGGCCTTAGATAAAGTAAGTAAGGATATCAAGGATGGCAAGATCTATAATTATGATAAAATAAATGAATACAAAGTTACTATTAAGACTAGTAGTAATAATATAAATATAATAAAAAATAATAATAAAGAATTCTTTAATGAAAATAATTCCTAGTTATGTTTAGGAATTATTTTTTCATTTACATAGTTAATTGTAACAAGGTTAGAAATACTATCTAATACCTCTTTAGTAGTCTCTATTATATAAGTACAGTTTTCTTCATATAATTTACTTTTTATAATACTATCTTTAAGTAAATAATTAATCTCTTTTTCTTTAGAATAATTAAAAGTAATAGATGCCTCTATTCCCTTAATTAATTCTACTAAAGTAGATTTATTAATAACTTCTTTACAAGTACTAGAATAGGCTCTAATAAGTCCACCCGGTCCTAATTTAATACCTCCAAAGTATCTTATTACTACAACTAAGACATTTACTAAGTCATTACCTTCAATTACATTTAGAATAGGTATACCTGCTGTCTTATTAGGCTCTCCATCATCACTAAAGCCTTTATCATTAATCAGTTTAAAGGCATAACAATAATGAGTGGCGTTTTTATATTCTTCTTTTAATTTATTTATATTATCTTTAACATCATCTAAAGATTCTATAGGTATAATAACTCCTATAAATTTGGAGTTTTTAATAGTTATTTCATATATTTCTTTATTTATAATACTTTTCATAGTTAGTTCCTTTCTATATTTTTATTTTACAGTAAAAAGTTACAAAAGACAAATAAGGTACTTGTATCATTTGAATTTCTATACTTAAATATTAAGTTTTATCTAATATTTATGACTTTTTTCTACTTTTTTTCTTTCTTTTTGACTTATAAATGCTATAATATTATTAGTTTGGTAAGGAAAGGTGTGGTATCTTTATGGATTTTACCTTTAATAGTAAAGAAGAATTATATCAGATGATAGAACCTGCTTTAGATGCAAAAAAAAGCGAATTAGATAGACTTGGGTATCGTCATATTCATAAAAACGATGTTTGGAACTATCTAATACTAACTAAATGGTCTAAAGCTCATAATCTAGAACTTAGTGATATAGTTAGTGATATTTTAAATTGTGATAATAAACTATTAAATAAATATCTTAAAGATAATCTTGCCAAAAGAGAAAATATAGAAATCATTTAGAAACATAATCGGAGGTATGTCATGAAGAAAGATAAGAAAATTAAAGAAAAAAAGATAAAAAAAGAAAGAGGTCATATGGCTAAAGAGAAGAAAAGTATGTTAGTAAAGACAGGATTACTAGTAGTAATAGCTGTCATAGTATGCTTTTTAATAGTACCATTATTTAAGTCATTAAACTTTGGCCTTGATTTACAAGGAGGCTTTGAAATACTTTATGAAGTTAGCCCTATTGATGGAAGTAAGATGACTAAAGATAAGTTAAATGCAACTTATAAAAGTATGCTTAAACGTATTGATACTTTAGGAGTTAGTGAACCGGAAATAACTTTAGAAGGTAATGATAAGATTAGAGTTAAACTTGCTGGTGTTACTAATAAAGATGAAGCGAGAGAGACATTATCTACTGTTGCAACTCTAACTTTTAGAGATAGTGAAGATAATTTACTAATGTCTAGTGATGTCTTAGAAGCAGGTGGGGCTAGACTTACTACAGATCAAAATGGTAGACCTGCTGTTAGTTTAGCAGTTAAAGATAAAGATACTTTCTATAAAGTAACTAATGCTGTTAAAGATTATGAAAATAACGTTATAGTTATTTGGTTAGATTATAATGAAATGACTGATTCTTATGCTAATGAAGCTAGTATGTGTGGAACAAGTGAGAGTAATTGTATAAGTGCAGCGACTGTTTCTGAAGGTTTTGCTAGTGATGTTATTATTCAGGGTAACTTTACAGAAGAAGAAGCTAGTAATTTAGTTGATTTAATTAATTCAGGAAGTCTTCCTGCTAAACTTACAGAAATATCTAGTAAGACAGTAGGAGCTAGTTTTGGAGATGCAACCCTTACTATGACAATGTATGCTGGTATTGCCGGTGTTCTTGCTATTATTATATTACTTATTGGTATTTATAACTTTGCAGGTATTATCTCTGCAGTATCTATACTTTTATATACCTTATTCGTATTTGCAGCCTTCTGGCTAATTGGTGGAGTCTTAACTCTACCTGGTATTGCCGCTTTAATTCTTGGTATAGGTATGGCAGTTGATGCTAATGTCTTAACTTATTCTCGTATTAAAGAAGAACTACTTAAAGGAAGAAGTTTAGAGACGGCCTTTAAAAATGGTAGTAAAGCAAGCTTTGGAACAATACTTGATGCTAACCTTACAACATTATTAGTTGCCATTATCATGTTCTACTTAGGTGAATCTAGTGTTAAAGGTTTTGCAACAATGCTTATCATTAATATCATTGTAACAATGGTTACTATGGTTGGTATTACAAGAATCTTAATGAAGATGTTTGTTAAGACTAAATACTTTGACAATAAATTAAACTTATTTATTGGTGTACATGAAGAAAATATTAATAAAACTGATAAGAAACCTACTTACAACTATCTAGGTCTTAGTAAATTCTTTGCTGCCTTTAGTTTAGTAGTAATACTGGCATCAGTCGTTATGTTTGCTTTTAAAGGAATGAATCTTGGTATTGACTTTCAAGCTGGTAGTGATATTACTCTTGCAACAACAGAAGTTAGTGAAAAAGACTTAAGAAGTGATTTAAAAGAGTTAAAACTTGATGAAGTAAGTATTGATATTACTAGTAGTGAAACTGATATTAGAGTATGTGATGAGTTAAAAGAAGATGAGATTAATAAAGTAGAGAGTTATTTCTTAGATAAATATAATGCTAGTGTTGATATTGGAGTTGTTTCTAATGTCGTTAAACAAGATTTAATTAAAAATGCCATATTCTCAATAGTTATCTCTTTAATAGGAATAATTCTATATATTACCTTTAGATTTAAATTTAGTTATGGTATTTCATCAGTTATCTGTTTAGTACATGATGCCTTAATGATGGTTGCAAGTGTTATCCTTTTAAGAGTAGAAGTAAATTCAATGTTTATTGCAGCGGTACTTGCCATTATTGGATATTCTATAAATAATACAATAGTTGTCTTTGATAGAGTAAGAGAAAATTTAAGAAAGAAAGATAAAGAAAACCTTAATAAAGAAGAACTTAAAGATGTAGTTAATATAAGTATTAAAGAAACTATGTCAAGAAGTATTTATACATCATTAACTACCTTACTTCCAGTAATTGCTTTACTTGTTATGGGAAGTAGAGAAATATTAACCTTTAATGTAGCGATGATAGTAGGATTAATCGCTGGTACTTATTCATCATTATTACTTGCAGGCTGGCTTTATGTGTTCTTTGCAAGTAAGAAGAAAAATAATAATAAAAAGAAAAAAGTAGTTAAAGAAGTGAGTGAAAAAATAATAAAAGGTATAAATGATTAATTGGAGGTTGATTAATTTGAAAAATAAAAAGAATAAACATAATGATTATGATAATCCTTATTTTTGGTATTGTTATCGTGAAATAGTAAATAGAGAACGTGGTGATGATAAATATGATCATGTAAATCGTGCGCTTGCAAGGGAATTGAGAGAGCATGATGAAATTACAGAAAAGGCTCTGCTATTAGGACCTAATAGAAATAAGTATCTTAGAGCTAAAAGAGCAGCAGAACGGTTTTATGGAGAAGATAGGGGCAATGTATATAAAAAAAAGAAAAGATAAACTTCAATTAGTAATTTAATGAGGGGTGAAAGACGTGAAAAAAGATACTATTACAATAGATGATTTAATGGATAAAGTAGACTCTTATATAAAAGATCCTAAAGAGCGAGAAAAGATACTTGATGCTTATTACTATGCTAAAGAAAAACATGCTGGACAGTATCGTAAGAGTGGGGAGGAATATATTATTCATCCCCTTAATGTTACTTTGATACTTACATCTATTTATGCAGATAGTGTGTGTTTGATGGCAGGACTTTTACATGATGTAATAGAAGACTGTGATGTAGATATAGATGAGTTTAAAGAAAAGTTTGGTCTTACTGTCTATAAAATAGTAGATGGTGTTACTAAATTAGGTAGACTTCACTTTTCTACTGATAATGAATATTTAGTAGAATACTATAAAAAGATAATTGTTGGGATGAGTGAGGATGTTAGAGTAATTATTGTTAAGCTTGCAGATAGACTTCATAATATGAGAACATTATGGGCAACTCCTGTTGAAAAACAAAAGAAAAAGTCTAAAGAAGTTCTTGAAATCTTTGCACCTCTTGCCCATCACTTAGGTATTCATAAAATAAAAAGTGAACTTGAAGACTTATCGCTTCGTTATTTAAAACCAACAGTATTCTATGATATTGCTGATAAACTTAATAAAACAAAAGCAGAACGAGATACAACTGTTTATGAGATGCAAGAAGAAGTAACAGAACTATTAAATGAACATCATATACCTCATCAGATAAAGGGACGTGCTAAAAGTATTTATAGTATCTATAATAAATTAGATAAAGGTAAGAAGTTTAGTGATATCTATGATTTACTGGCTTTAAGAGTTTTAGTAGATACTGAACAAGACTGTTATCTTGCTCTAGGTTTAATCCATTCTAAGTTTAGACCACTACCAAAACGGTTTAAAGACTATATCGCTATGCCTAAGCCTAATATGTATCAGTCCCTTCATACAACTGTCTTTGGTATAGATGGTTATCTATTTGAAATTCAAATTAGAACTTATGAAATGGATGAAGTTGCCGAAAATGGTATCGCTTCCCACTGGGCATATAAAGAAAATGGTGGTAGTAATAAAACGGCTAATCTTCAGTCTTTAACTACCCAAAAGCTTCAATTCTTTAAAGAGATAATGGAGTTAGAAAACGATAAGATGAGTAGTGAAGACTTTGTAAGTTCTGTTAAAGATGAAGTTTTAAATAATAATATCTATGTCTTTACTCCTAAAGGAGATGTCTTTGAATTACCTAAAGGATCGACTCCTTTAGACTTTGCATATAAAGTTCATAGTAAAGTAGGGGAGACTACAGTTGGGGCTTTTGTTAATGGAAATATTGTTCCTTTGGATTATGAGTTAAAGAGTAATGATATAGTTAAAATAAATACCAATAAAAGTGCCCATCCATCAAAAGAGTGGTTAAATATCGTTAAAACTACAGGGGCACGTAATAAGATTAAGAGTTACTTTAGTAAGAATGAAAAAGAAGTTCTAGTAGAACGAGGAAAAGAATTCTTAGAAAAAGAGTTAAGAAAAAGAAAAATACCTCTTAATGACTTTTATAGTGATGAGAAAATTAAAGAAGTCTATAAAACTTTAAAAATAGATAATCTTGATGACTTATACTATGATATAGGTAGTGGTAAACATACTCCTAATAATGTTATTAATATAAACTATGAGAAAAAAGAAGAAGAGAAGCCTAAACTACTTAAAAATATTGTCAAAATAAATGATAGTGCTTCAGACATAATAGTTGATGGAATAGACAAAATAAAAGTAAGTATTGCTTCATGCTGTAAACCAGTTCATGGTGATGATATTGTTGGTTATATTACAAGAGGTAATGGTATTACTATTCATAGAAGTACTTGCCGTAACTTAGCAAGTATGGATGATAGATGTATCAAAGTAAGTTGGGATGATAAACCTACTAATAAGTATTATAGTGACTTAATTATTAGAACAGATACCCTAGATAATAAACTAGTTGATATTACTAGTACGGTTAGTAAAGATAATGTTTCTATTACTAGTATTAAAACAGTAAATAGAGATGAATATGCTACTTATGAGATGGAAGTAGTAGTTAGAGATTTAGAACACTTAAATAAATTAATACTAGATTTAAATAATTTACCATATATTACAAGTGTAGAAAGGTTGATATCATGAGAGTCTTAGTTCAAAGATGCAGTAATGCTAAATGTGTTGTTAAAGGTAAGAATATTAGTGAAATAGATGATGGCTTAATGTTACTTGTTGGTTTTACTGATACAGATAATAAAGATACTGTTTTATGGATGGTAAAAAAGATCCTTAATCTTAGAATATTTCCTGATAGTAATGGTGTAATGAACTTATCTATCTTAGATACTAAAGGCTCTATTTTATCGATATCTCAGTTTACTTTATATGCTGATACTACTAAAGGTAATAGACCTAGTTATATTAAAGCGATGGGTGGAGAGAAAGCAAAGTTACTTTATGAATATTTTAATAAATGTTTAAATGAATATGTTCCTTGTAAAGCTGGTATCTTTGGTGCTGATATGGAGATATCTTTAACTAATATGGGACCTACTACAATTATGTTGGAGAGATAATTATGTATAAAAATAGAATAAATTATAAATTATTAAACTTTTTAATCCTTATGGGACTTTTGTATATTATAGTTACTAATATAGGTACTTGGTTTAATATCTTTTCATCTATTATTAGTATCTGTATGCCTTTTATCATTGCCTTTGCTATTTCTTATGCCCTTAATCCTATAGTAAGAAAACTAGTAGAAAAAGGGGTTAGAAAATCTCTTGCTGTTACTATTGTAGTTGTTGCTGTCTCTGCTATTATCATCGCTTTATTAGTTATAACTTTACCACTTCTATATAATCAACTTGTGATGTTTGCTACTAACTTTGGTAAAGTAATAGAAGATGTAGGAGATAAATTTAATATAAATTTAGACTTTATAACTGATAGTAGTGAAGGTTATTTAAACGATATTATTACTAGTTTAGGTAACTTTCTAAAAGATGGTACCATTGATATAGTAGGTAAAACGGCATCATTTTTAGGTAAAGTAGTAATTTGCTATGTTGTTTCTATCTATTTCCTTGCTTATATGGATAAGATTAGAGAGGTAGTGGCAAACTTCTTAAAACAAGCGAAATATAAGTATTATCGTTATGTTAAAGCTTTGGATACTGAGCTTAGTAATTATTTAAAAGGCCTTTTAACCTTTATGGTTATTCAGTTCTTTGAATATTCTCTTGTCTTTTTAATAGTAGGACATCCTAACTGGTTCTTATTTGGAGTTCTAGCTTCCCTTACTACCGTTATTCCTTATTTTGGAGGACTTATTACCAACTTACTTGCACTTTTAACAGCATCAGTCATAAGTCCATCATTATTTATCGCCACCTTAGTAATATGTTTAATATTCCCTCAGTTAGATGGTTATGTTATATCTCCTAGAGTCTATGGTAAGACAAATAATGTAAACCCATTAATTACGATTATGATGGTATCAATTGGGGGAACAGTGGGAGGACCTCTTGGTATAATTATCGCTTTACCAGTATATATATTAATATCAGCAAGTTATAGATTCTTTAAAAATGATATCAAAAAAGGCGTTAAAAAAGTTAAAGCCGAGATAAGTTAAGTAAGTGTCAAGTAGTCCTGTAAACTTGATAAAGTGCTAGATTTGTGGTAAAATTATATATGCTTATGAAAAGTGAAAAAAGAAAGTGGTGGTTGGACGCTATTATGAGGACTTTTTATCCAAGTGAGGAGTTTAATAATATAATAATGCCAATTGTTAGTAATAGTGAGTATCAAAAGACAAAGAATTGTGTCCATCATGGAATGGATAGATATTCGCATATGATGAGAGTTGCTTACTATTCATATAAAGTAACTAAGTTTTGTCATTTAGATTATAGAAGTACAACAAGAGGAGCGGCTTTACATGATTTCTTTTTAGATGAGTATGATGAGAAAAGAGCTCATATGTTAGTAAATCATCCTAAAATTGCTTTAGAAAACTCTAGTAAGTATTTTGATTTAAATGACTTAGAGCAAGATATAATTAAAGCTCATATGTTTCCTGTAGGTAAGACACTTCCAAGATATTTAGAAAGTTGGATAGTCAATGTTGTTGATGATATCGCTTGCTTCTATGAGAGAAGTTATGTCTTAAAGGAAAATATGTCTGTCGCTTGTAGTATGGTTATTTTATTATTCATGGTATTTTTCAAGAGATGGTGAACCTTATGAACATAAAAGAGTTGTTAGATGGTGATGTTAATAATATATCAATAGATGAAGAATTTACTATTCCTAAAGAAGAATATGCTAATACTAATATAATAGATTTAGCGAAAGTTAAAGTAAAAGGTAATCTAACATATCCGGATGTTAATGATTTATTATTAGAATTAGATTGTTCTTCTACAATGAAATTAAATGATTCTGTTAGTTTAGAGCCAGTAAATTATCCTTTTTCCTTTAAAATAAGTGAAAATGTGGCTGAATTCTTAGAAAAAGATCAATTTACTCTTGATATTATTAGCATTTTATGGGAAAATATAGTACTAGAGATCCCTATTCGCTATAGCGAAGTTACTAATTATGATGAATATAAAGGGGATGGATGGAGAGTTATTAGTGAAGATGAGAAAAAGGTAAATACTAATAATCCCTTTAAAGATTTATTAAAAGAAATAGAGAAGGAGTGATAATAATGTTAAAGTTAGATATTCAAATGTTTGCAGTTCCTTTTAGAAAGGTATCTAAAACAAGAAAAAGAATGAGAAGAAGTCATAATGCAATTGACGTACCAGGAATGGTTAAATGTCCTAACTGTGGAGAAATGATTAAAGCTCATCGTGTTTGTCCTAAATGTGGAAGTTATAAAGGAAAAACAGTTGTTGATATGACAGAGAAAGAAGAGGCTTAATAAAGTCTTTTTTTGTTATTTTTTCTTTCTTGTGATAGTATATAGGCACAGAAAAGAGGAAGAGTTATGAAAGTAATTAGAGATGAAGATAAAAATAGTAATAAGTATATAATGAGGTTTGAAGTAGAAAAAGGTACTATTCAAAAAAATACTAGAAAAAATGCTTCTGCTGTTGAGATAGCTACAGAAGATTATAATAATCTAGTAGTTTATATGGCAGATGGTTCTAAACCAAGATATACTAATATAGAAGAGAATAAAGTAAAGTTATTACAGTTAATGAGAGATCAACATTTAAGTAATAAAAAAGAATTAGATAATTTAAGGGTTCTTCCGAAAGTTTGCGGATTAACCAATAATAGGAAGTAGGATATATTCCTACTTTTTATTATGAACTTAATATTTGTGCAACAATCTCTTCTAAAGCAAAGTTGTCTAAAGTAGACAAAAAACATAAATAACTTTTCTTAAAAAGGTTGCATAATTTCTGTTTTCCATATACAATACGTTTGATAAGTTTGAATTTGTTGTTGTTACCTTCAACAAATCCAGAATTTATTTCAGAAGATATTGCGTTTCTAACGGCGGCAATATCTTTTTTAAACCATTACAAAATGATGGTATATCATCTTTATATAACTCTATAAATATATCTAATAATTCTATATCATTACCAAATATAATATCGTGGAAATCAGTAAATATTGTTTTAATAGTTTTTATTATTGGATATTTATCTTCAATAATAGGTAAATACTTTCCAATTTCATTATTTTTCTTTTTCTCATCAATTGTTAATAAATTTTTTAAAAGTTCTTGTCTTGTAATAATGGTAATATCATCAGGATATTCCATTTTAATATCTTGAAGCGGGAATTTACTTTTATATGAAATATTATTGTTTTTGGCTACCATAATAATATAACTACTAAGATTACTAATCGAACCCTTATATCCTTCTTTTAAAACATAAGCCAAAATATATTCTTGAGGTATATTATCTATTAACATTTTATAAACAATATTACGATAGTTATCTAATAAACTTTTTCTATCTTTATATTTTCTCATCTCACTTAAACTTTCTACTTCTTCATCACTCATTTTAGAATATTTTAATAATGTTGAATATGATATGTTAAATTCTTTGGCAAGAGCCTGTTTTCCATGACAATCAATAGTTTTTAATCTCTCTCTTAATTCTTTTATTATTTTTTGTTTTTCAATTCTTCTTTCTTTTTGCTCTTTATATTGTTTGGAGTCAAAATTTCTTTTTCTATTATCAAAAGTAATAACATTTCCATTTTCATCTACTGGAGGGATATTATCATATTTTAAACTATTCAGAATCTCTTGATTTATTGAGACTTGATATTTTGAAACTTTTTCTATTTTACCATCTAATATTTCTCCACCCTTTATAAATATTTTCTTAAATAATCGATATAATTACTATCAATGTAGTATATTTTTAATTTATTCATTAGAACCTCCTTAAAATATATAATAAAAGGGCGACTTAATTAAAAATCGCCCACTTTTTAGCTCCCTACTATGGCAAGGGTTCTCCCACTTTTTTAATTCCCTACTATGGCAAGGGTTCTCCCACTTTTT